>JAPYTM010000087.1 GCA_029941825.1 Candidatus Nitrosopumilus sp. | reverse complement strand
ATCCAAGATTACTTGAAGCAGATCAATTTTCAGACGTTCTAGAAATTAGAGAGAATGCAGATGTTCAACAACGAGTTTTAAGAATGTCATTCACGCAAGAAGTAAAAGAGGCAGGAGAATTTTGGAATAAGTTAGAATACGAAGTAGCTTCACTTGTAAATTCAGAAGATAAAAAATTAAAAGAAATTAGAACATCAGCATATAGAGTACAAGACATCATAGAAGATGCACAGAGACGATTTGATGATATTTTAGATCCAGAAATTGGAAATCCTATGGACTACATAAAAGAAGGATATACAAACATAATCAACATTTCAGAGTTATCAGAAAAACAAGCAAATGTCGCAATGGGATTTTATTTACAACAATTACTAAAAGATAGAAAAAATGCAACCATAGCAAAACATGGAAAATCAAAAAAACAAAAAGATTACAAATTCTTTGAACCAGTTTTCATAATTCTTGAAGAAGCCCACGTATTCATTCCAAAAGATCACGATACTGCAGCAAAATATTGGGCTGCAAAAATTGCAAGAGAAGGAAGGAAATTTGGAGTAGGTTTAGCAATAGTATCACAAAGACCACGCAGTGTAGATTTAAACATCCTCAGTCAGATGGGCTCATTTGCAATAATGAAAATCATTCAAGAAGATGATCAAAGGCAAATAGCCTCAGCAACAGAGTCCACCAGTCGTGAATTGATATCACAATTGACGTCATTGAACGTAGGTGATGCAGTTCTTGTTGGACAATGGACAAATTTACCATCAATGGTTCATGTTGAAGAGGTTAAAGAAAAGAAAATGGGAGCAGATCAAAGTGCAACTAAAGCTTGGATAAAGGCAGATAAAATGAAAAATGTCGGAGGAAAATCAACCCAAGGATTAGTTCAAAAAGATTTGTTGTTAGACTGATGTTATTTTCACATATTTCAGATACGCATTTGGGATTAGTTCAGTATGGCTCTAATGAAAGAGAACGAGATGTGTATGATGCTTTCAATCAAGCAATTGACATTTCAATAAAGGATCATGTAGATTTTGTAATATTCGCAGGGGATATTTTTGAGAATCCCAAACCAAATGGTAATGCAATATTACAAATGGCAAATGCATTAAAACGATTAAAAGAAAATGACATTGATTCATTTTTTATTTTAGGTGAACATGATGTATCCAATATTAAACATCAAAATCCAGTTCCATACATATATCATAATTTAGGATTTTCAAAATACATTGGAAATGGAAAACCAATAGAGTATAAAGGAATCATGTTAGTTGGATTTGATAAAATTAGACCACCAGAAATGGCTCAAAATGAAGAAAGATTTTCAGATGTAGATAAAAGTGTTGAAAATTTTTCAGGACACAAAATATTGGTATTACATCAGGGGATTACAGAGTTTAACAAATTTGCAGGAGAATTACAATCAACAGATTTACCAAAAAATTTTACATATTATGCAATGGGGCATTTACATGATAAAGATATGAAACAATTCAATCATCTAAAAGGTCCAATTGTATATCCAGGATCAATTGAATTAACAACCAGTGAAGGAATTAAGGATATCAAAAAAGGATTTTTTGAAGTAGATATTTCTGGAAATGAAGCAATACCAAAGTGGATTGAATTGGATACTAGACCACAATTTTCATTTAAGACAGAGTATAAAGAATTAACAAAAACAATTGATGAAATTACTAAAAAAATCAGCAGTCTAACAAAAAAACCAGTTATTGAAGTAAAAATCCAAGGAGAGGATATAGAAATAGATCACATACAGGCACAAATTGCAAGATTGAGTTCATCAACAATTAGATGTTTTTGGAAGATTGAAACCAAGCAAATATCAGTTTCATCAGTATTTTTAGATAGACCAAATGAAATTGAGGATGAAATACTCAAACTGTCAATAAAGGCATTAGATTCAGAGCAAGATGCAAATTTTGCAATAAATGAACTTTTACCAAAATTATCAAAAGATCAAGCAGCGCAGGGATTAGAAATAATTATAGCAAATTATGAAAAATTCAAAAAGGAAAAAACCCATGATTAAATCAATTGAACTGGTAGATTTTTTATCACATTCAGATACAAAATTAGAATTTAAAGATGGAGTAACAATTTTTGTAGGGGACAATGGTGCAGGAAAATCAAGTGTCATTGATGCAATCACATATGCATTATTTGGAAAACATACAAGAAGTGATGTTAAATCATTAATCAGAAGAGGAACAAATCAAGGTTATGCAAAAATAGAATTCTCAATAAAAGATAAACAATATGAAGCATTTAGAAAAATTAAAAATAAAAGTAGTAACTATCTTGAAGCAAAATTTTTTGAAACAACAAACAACAATAGAATAGATATTGCATCAGGTGAAAGGAAACAATATAATGAATCAATGAAAGAGGAAGTAGAAAAAATTATTGGAATGGATTATAAAAAATTGCAAATAGCATCAATTATAGAACAAGGCGAGTTAAATGCAATAATTAATTCAGGGCCGACAGATAGGCAAGAATTACTTAACAATGTAATTGGAATAGACAAATTAGATGTTGCATCAAAATACATGCTAGAAAATATAAAAAAATTCCGTGAAAAAATTAAAACAGATTTAAGTTATAATGATAATGATATTGAGACTTTAACAAGAAATTTTGACAAGTATCAACAAGACATAAAGGAAACAGAACCTAAAAAAAATCAATTAGAATTAAAACAAAAACAAATACAAGAAGAATTAAAAGGATTACAAAATGAATTAGAAATTGAAACTCCAAAAATTGATAAAATTAATCAATTAGAATTAAGAAAAAATGAGCTTTTGAAATATGTAAAAGAAAGAAAGAGAGTGATTCAACAGCAAATTAGTGAAAATGAGCGTAAAATACGTGATTGTGAAGGTTGTTTTGAGGAAATTAAAGAAAATACAGGCTTTGAGATAAAAATTCAAAAAGTTGAACAAGCAGTTGAAGAAACATTAAAAAAAATCCAAGAAATGTCAAATCAAATAGCATCTCTAAAAGAAAAGCAAGTTCTGGCATCAAAATTACAATTAAAGGATAACAAATGTCCAGTATGTGATTCAACTGTTGAAAAATTAAACCCAATTTTTCAAGAAGAACACATCAAAGATAAAATTATCAAACTACAACAAGACACCAAATTAAAAGAAAAAGAAAGAGACATGTATACTCAAAAAAGAAAAGAATTTGAAGAAAAAGTACAAAAAACACGAGATGCAGAATCAACACTCAGAGCACATTCAATCAACACTAAAGAAGAATTAATAGAAATTCAAAAATATACACAAATTCAAAAAGAAAAATTATCATTAACAAATAATAAGGATTTAAAACAGATATCACAAATAGATAATCAGGCAAAATTAATTTTTGAAAATATTTTAAAATTAGAATTAGAAACAAAAGGGTTTAGAGAAGAAGAATTTTTGAATCTTAAAAAAATAATAATGGAAAAACAATCAGAACTATCTCAAATTGATCAAGAAATTGGAAGAATGTTAGAGAAAATAGATTTGGCTAAAAAAGAAGTGGAGGAAATTAAAAAAATAATTTCAGAATTAAAAAAAGTAAGAAAATATATTTTAAAATTAGAAAAAATTGAAAAAAATATCTTTAATAAAAAAGGTTCAGTTGCTACAAGTTTAAGATCATGGGCACTAAATTCAATTTCACTTAAAGCTTCAGAATATTTATCATCTCTAAATACAAAAATCCAAAGAATATCATTATCAGAAAAAGACATTACGTGTTATTCAAACACAGAAGCACTACATCTAAAATCACTTAGTGGAGGTGAATCAGTAAGCATCGCATTAGCTTTAAGATTAGGAATGGCTAGTTTACTAGGCTCATCAAATCTAAATTTAATGATACTAGATGAACCTACAACACATCTGGATGCTGAAAGGAAAAAATTGTTGGTAGGAATATTATCTCAATTATCAGAAATTTCAAACTCACAAACACCAATGCAATTTTTAATCATCACCCATGATGAAGAGATTTTTGAAGATTCAAATGTTGGACAAATTTACAAGTTTGAATCCAGCGGAGAAGGTACTAAAGTTACTGCACTTCGTTAGATAATTTTACTTTCTCTAACATAAATTTCAAAAATTCAGATAAGGGTTTTTTTCCTTTATGTTTTAAATTCCAGTCCTTCACAAGTTGATCATAAAATTTCCATTCAGATTCATCTTTTTTAAGATGAGGTATCA
>JAPYTM010000086.1 GCA_029941825.1 Candidatus Nitrosopumilus sp. | reverse complement strand
CCTCCGTTCTCAGATTCATCTACAATTTCAGATACTTGTTGTACTTTAGTTAACACTTTAGATCCAGGTGCAACAACTAAACCAAATTCAGTTTCTTGTCCAGTGTTTCTAATATTTTCAAATTTTACTATTGTAGGACCTGTTTGATCTTCTGCAAATGTGAATCTCTCAAAGTGACCACCAATTTGTGCAACTCCAGATGTACGATGAATCTCTTTTCCATTTTGAATAATTACAAATGTATAATCAGAATTTCGTAGTGGTTCATCAGTCATTCCATCTCGTATAGTAAAAATAAACATCGTACTAGTATTGGGTTCTATCATTACAGGATCCCATGCAAGATTTAATTTAAAATCCTCACTTTTTGTATATGCAATTAAGGGTAATTCAAGTTCATCATCAGTTTGTAATGTAAATGCAATGTTATCTGGTAATGGTTCATCAGATCCTTTCATTTCATTTTTCAAAAATCGTAAATGATCTTTTAACAAAACAAAATGAACTATTCTTTCGTCATCTTCAGTATAATCATCAATAGTTACTGAAGATTTGAATAACTCAATTCCATTTGCAATTCCCAAATAACTAGGAGATAAAAATTCAGCAAAATCTTTTGGGAAATGAACTTCTACATGAACTACAGATACGTGAGACATTTGTTTTTCACTCCAGTCAAATGGCATCTCAAATGTTACTTGTTTAGCCTCAAAATCATACTCTAAATTAGAAATTTTATCAAAATATGACTTTAAACGAAATTCCACAATATTATTTTCCTCGTCTTCTTGAGGATACGAAATGATTTCAGCAATGCTCAAATTAGCATAATAGGTGTCAGCACCCTCTATGATGTTAGTTGGTTCATCAACAGTTCTTACTTCAATCTCAAAATTGTATAATCCACTTGAATTAAACAACGGTCCTGTAATTTCTATAGGATTAGATTCAGTTCCATGCCATGCCCCAAGAAATGAATCTTGTTTACCATGGATGGTAACTTTTCCTTCTTGAGTTGGCATTACTTTGATTGATAAAATTCCATCTTCAGCAAAGAAATAGTTTCTAAAAATCATTTCATTTTCGTGAAACAAACCAATTAAGAGTGTCACATTTTTTGCGTTTTCTTTTTCTTTCTTGTCAATTACAGTAATTGTAATTTGTTCTTGATCATTTTCAAAATACATTGGCATCTCAACTGAAATTGAGAGTTCCTTGCCTTGAACATCTATTGAAGAAATTTTATCAATCCCAAAACCATGTCCATATACACTACTTGCTGGAAACAACAAACAAGCAATCATTGCAAATACTGCAAGTTTTGTTATAGACATCATCATCATAACAATACAAGGGCTATTTTACTGTCAACAATTCTTCAACTTTGTGTATTAGATCAGTCATGTTTCTTACCTCCAAAATTGGTTGTAGTTCATGAGGATCTTTTGCACCAAGTGCAGATAACGAATAGATGTAATCAATTGTAGGAGTATCAGTAGTTAGATAGTATTGCTCTAACACATGATCTAATGCGTGTGGTTCAACAACTTGTGGCAATGCTTGTGTAACTGTTTTCTGTTTCCACAATTCAACTAATCGTTGCCATTGCTCTAGTGAAATATTTTCATCAATTTCTGGAATCATTTCAACTTCAGCTTGAATGTACATTTTCTCTCCAGTTCCAACTTTCTCATGCATTTCAGATACTTCCTGATGTCCCTCTACTGAAAGTGGATCATAGTTTGTAGGTTGAGAAATTAAAGGTGGAATAATTTTTCTAATTTTAAATGAATTTCGGCCTATAGTCTCAATGTTTAGTTGTAATCCATCAAGTTCAACATCAGTACATTTTGTAATTTTAGCAATCGTTCCTACTAATTTAGGGGAATCCCATCCATTAACAGAATTATTTTCATCAATCAAACATACACCAAACTGTCCATCACCTAACATACAATCATCAACTAACTGCTTGTAACGAGGTTCAAAAATTCTAAGTGGGAGTTCTTGCCTTGGAAATAAAACTAAATCTAAAGGAAATATTGGAATAATTTTAGTTTCAGACAACTAACCACATTGGAATGTCTCTAGATATATGAGATACGTATGTTCTAAAAATTAAAATCCATTCTCATTGAGTATCAAACCTAATAGAGCTGCACGTGTATGTTTTCCATATTCTGCTTGCTCAAAGTATTTGGCATTTTTTGTATTATCAATTTCAGGTGAAATCTCATCAATTCTTGGAAGAGGATGTAAAATTATACAATCATCTTTCATCTGCTTTAGTAAATCTAATCCTACAACATAACTTCCTTTGACTTTAAGATATTCTTCTTCATCAGGAAATCTCTCCTTTTGTATTCGAGTTACATAAAGAACATCAAGTTCATCAATATGTTCATCAAGGCTAGTAGATTCAGTAAAATTTAATTTCTTTTTTATTTCATAAGTAGAATCAGATCTTATTCTAAGTGATTCTGGAGAAATTAATCTAACATCAACATCATAATTTCCAAGTCCATGCAATAAAGAATAAACAGTTCGTCCATACTTTAGATCACCTATAATACCAATCTTTAGACCATCAATCTTTTTCTTTTCTTTTTTAATTGTAAACAAATCTTGAATTGCTTGTGTAGGATGCTCTTCAGTACCACTACCTGCATTGATTACAGGTTTTTCAGAAACTTCAGCTGCAAATCTGCTTGAGCCATCCAAAGTGTGTCGTAAAACAAGAACATCAGAATAGATTGACATTATTTTTACAGTATCTGCAAGACTTTCTCCTTTTTGAGTTGATGAGGATGAAATATCAGAAATTCCCAAAGAATTACCACCAATAGATGCCATTGCTGCATCAAAACTGAGACGAGTTCTAGTACTTGGTTCAAAAAACAAGTATCCTAATGTCTTTCCTTTACAAATCTCTCGTCTATCAGAAGGGTCTAGTTGCATAATTTTGTCAGTGAAGGTAAAGATTTTTTCAAGTTGTTCTTTTGGAAGGTCTTTAATTGAAAAGATATCTTTTTGGTAGAATTCGTTCATTCTTTCAATAATATATACAGGTCACTATACAAAGTATTCTGATGGAACAGTCCGACCTAATGGTTCGACGAATCAAGGAAGGTACTGTAATTGATCATATTGATGAAGGCAAGGGTCTTCAAGTTCTCAATGCATTAAGAATTGATGGTAAGGATGGCAGTTTAATCACAATAGCCCTAAATGTCCCTAGTGGTAAATTCAAGAAAAAAGATATCATCAAGGTGGAGAACAAGTTTCTAAAAGATGATGATACAAACAAGATTGCAGTAATTGCTCCAAAGGCTACTATCAATATGATAAAAAATTACAAGCTTGTTGAGAAAAGAAGGGTTTCATTACCAAATGAGATTGATCGAATTTTTAGATGCTCAAATCCTGACTGTATCACAAATAGTACAGAGCATATCGAGTCAGTAATGGATGTAATTGACAAAGAGGGAAGAGTTCTCAAATGCAGATACTGTGCAAGAGTATTGGATGTTAACCAACTAAAATATAATTAAATAAAAAATTTAAAAATTTGAAAAATATATTGTTAGGATTATTGTCCTAAGATGATAAACATCATAACTATACCGTAGATAGCGATTGACTCGACCATACCTACAAAGATGAACACCTTTGATTGTAAAGCTGGATTCTCACTAATGACTGCAAGACCTGCTGCACCAACTTGACCAAGACCTATTCCTGCTCCACCTGCTGCAAGACCAAATGCCAAACCAGCACCTAAGAGTTTCATAGAACTGCCATCAGATGCACCTTCTTCTGCAAAAGCAATTCCAGTAGAACCTGTAATTGAAATTGCTGCTGCTGCCAAAAGTAATAAGACGATAGTTTTCATTTACGAACTGGTTCCATTAGGTCCATATTTAAATCATGACGAGTAAATTGACTCAAATTCGATCTAGTGTTTTCTTTTTGAAAGATGTCAGATCATCTTGAATAGATTTTGCGGAATTATCATGATCAGCATCTATTACTTTTTTAGAGTTTTCAATTAATTTTTTTATTTCTTCTTTTGCCATTATTTTCTACTTTCCATCTTTGCTTTGACTTTTTTTAACTTTGCGAATTCTTCTCTTTCTTTTTCTTCAAGGGATTGAGCGATAAATCGAATATTTTGTTGGTATTGTGGAATAATAACATTCTCAAGAGCGTTTAACAATTTTTGTGTTTTTTCTAGTGCTTTTGCAAGACTAAAAATAGAATTTTCATATTCTGCTGCTTTAC
>JAPYTM010000085.1 GCA_029941825.1 Candidatus Nitrosopumilus sp. | reverse complement strand
TTTTATTCTCATGTAATCATTTAATTTCATGAAAGTTGCAGTAGTTCAATTCAAAGCATCAACAAAAAAGGAAAATAATTTAAAAAAAATTATTACATACATATCAAAAGCTGCTGCAAATCATGCAACACTTTGTGCATTTCCAGAATTTATGATGTTTTACACAAATTCTAAACAAACACCAAAGCAACTTGCAGATTTAGCAGAATCAATTAATGGAAACTTTGTCACAACAATTGCAAAGACTGCAAAAGAGAATCATATTCAAGTGATTGGTTCATTTTACGAAAAAAGTAGAAAGAAAAATAGAGTTTATGATACTGCATTTGTAATTAATGAGTCTGGTAAAGTAATTTCTACATATAGAAAAGTTCACCTCTATGATGCGTTAGGATTTAGAGAGTCTGACAAAATGATTTCAGGCTCAAAGATTGCAAAACCAGTTAACACATCTATTGGAAAAATTGGTATGATGATTTGTTATGATTTAAGATTCCCTGAAATGTCTCGTTTATTGGCAATTGCTGGTTCTGAAGTTTTAGTTGCACCCTCTGCTTGGGTAAAAGGTAACATGAAAGAAGATCATTGGATTACAATAAACAAAACACGTGCAATTGAAAATGGATGTTATGTTGTAGCACCTGATCAAGTTGGAAACATTTACTGCGGTAGAAGTTTAGTAGTTGATCCATATGGTAAAATTTTACTTGATATGAAAAAGAAACAAGGAATAAGTTATGTGAATATTAATTTGAATAAAGTAAAACAAACACGAAAAACTTTACCCTTACTAAAAAACAGAAGACCTACTGTTTATTCTTTAAAGTTTTAGTTTCTCTACTTTTACAATTAAAATTTGCACATTGTTTTGTCCACTTTTGATTTCTTGAATATCTAAAAATTATCATTGGCCATTTACAAACATCACATGGTTGTTTTGTTGCACGAAGTTTTGCTTTTTGTAACAGTGGTGAGGATGCTTTACATCCACCATAAAAGTTAGAACATCCCATGAATCGTTTTCTTGTAGTTTTTGAACGAATCACCATTAGTTCCCCTAGTTTACATTGTGGACATTGAACTAGTCCCTTTTTTGGAGAATTGGTTCCAAGAATCATGTATTTTTTTTCTTTAGATGACCAAGAAAGAAATCCATTACTATCTAGATATTGAGTGATCTCTTTTTTGAAAATACCCGTTTTTGACTTTGAAGTTTTTACAACATGTCTTGCAGTAATTTTTTTGATTTGTATTGTTTGCAGTCTTTTTTTTGATGGCATTGTTAATGATACAATTTACTAAAACAATTTTTATAGGGATTTGTGTCAGTAACATTAGTGGAAAAGGTTTGTGTTCTTGGTGCTGGTAGTACCAAATATGGAAAATTATCAGACAGCATTACAGATATCGCTACTCAGGCATCAGTTTCAGCCATTGAGAATGCAGGAATCAATCCAAAGGATATCAAAGCATCATACATTTCAAATGTTTTTGGAGTGGCAGACAAGCAGGTACATCTTGGTCCTGTTTTAATGAGTAATTTAGGAATTTCAGATAAACCATCATTATCTATTGAATCAGCTTGTGGAAGTGGTTCTGTAGCATTTAGAGAAGCATATGCAAATGTAGCTGCAGGATTTTATGATTGTCTTGTAGTAACTGGTGTTGAAAAAGTAACTCATACTGGAACTGAATGGACAACAACTTACTTTGCATATTGTTCAGATTTCTTTTATGAAGGACAAGCAGGTGCATCATTTCCGGGATTGTTTGCATCAATGGCTAGAGCTTACTTGACAGAATTTGATGCAACTGAAGAAGACTTTGCTAAAGTTGCAGTAAAGAATCATGAAAATGGTTTACTTAATCCAAAAGCCCATTTGCAAAAGAAAATTACTATAGATGATGTAATGAATTCTGCAGTAGTTGCAAGTCCGTTAAAACTATATGATTGCTGTCCATTTTCTGATGGCGCAAGTTCTGTGATTTTATGTTCTGAAAAGTTTGCAAAAGAAAATGGTAATGATTACATCGAAGTTATTGGTTCAGGTCGTGGTGGTTCACCCGCAGCTCTACAAGGGCGTGAACATCTAACAACAATCCCAAGTACAAAGATTGCAGCAAAAGCTGCATATGATATGGCAGGAATTACTGCAAAAGATATTGACTTTGCAGAAGTGCATGATTGTTTTACAATTGCAGAAATTGTTGATACTGAAGATTTAGGATTCTTTGAAAAAGGAAAAGGTGTTCAAGCAATTCGTGAAGATAGAACAAAATTAAATTCTGATATCTCAATTAATCCATCTGGTGGTCTTAAATCAAAAGGACACCCTATTGGAGCTACAGGAGTTGGACAAGTAGCAGAAGTGTATGATCAATTAACTGGAAAAGCAGGAGCAAGAACTGTTAGAGATGCAAAAATTGGCTTAACTCATAATTTTGGCGCAACAGGAGCTAGTTGTGCTGTCCACATATTCCAAAGTGTTTAACATGTCAGTTAAAGAACAACTTATTGAAAATGCAAAGAATGGCAAGGTACTAACTCACAAATGTACTAGTTGCAATCATCTTCATCTCTCAACTGTCTATTACTGCGAAAAATGTGGCAGTAAGGGCTTTGAGGATACTATTTTAGATGGAACAGGCACAGTTGCCACCTATACTATAATCACAGTTGCTCCTGCAGGCTTTGAGCAATATACTCCATATGCCTTTGTTGTTCTTCAATTGAATAATTCTGATTTGAGAATTTCTGGATTTATGGCAAATATTGCAATTCCTGAAGATCTTCCAGTTGGAACAAAAGCAAAAGTTACTGATTTTGATGAGCATCGTGGAATCATCATTGAAAAGCAGTAAAATAATTTATTTGAATTATTAAAAAAAATCAGAATCGATTCTTAATTGTTTTGCATATCTGATTATTATCATGTCAGTAGAAATTACATGTGGTAAATGTGGTGAAAAAATAAAAGATCTAAAGATGTTAAAGTCTCTTAAAGATGTGATGAAACCTTTTGATGGAAAATGTCCATCGTGTGGACAAAAACTTTCTGTGTCCGAGTTTTCATTAGATGTTAAAAAAAATTGATCTAAAACGCTAGACCATATAGCGATCATATAAAGATCTTTTCTTTGATTTTTACTTTTTTTTCTAGGCATAAATGTTAATAGGTGCATTTTTGGTAGATCATACATGAAGATGGGCGAAGAAGAATTAGAAATGGATATGAATACTGATCTTGATGATGGTGATCTAGATGATGATTCAGACTCTGTAAATCGAGGAGGAATATTACAATCAACATCAAAGCGTGTAAGAATGATTTTCTCTGTTATGGCAAGTCCAAATAGAATTGACATTCTAAGAATTCTAAATTCTAAAGGTCCTTTGACTTATTCTGAATTAAAATCCCTAGCAGGATTCAAATCAAAAAAAGAGAGTGGTAAATTTGCATATCATTTAAGAAAATTATTGAGGCAATCCCTTGTTGCATTAAACAAATCTGAAAGACGTTACACAATTACAAATCTTGGAAAATTAGTTCTAAGTTTGGCAAGACAAATTGAAGAACGTTCAATTATTGAAAGTGGAAAAATGTATGTTCGAACATCAAAAGACTCTATTGAAGAATTTAACTCCCATAAAATTATTCAATCTCTAGTTCGTGAAGGAAGTCTTCCACTAGAACTAGCACAAAAAATTACTGAAGAAGTTGAAAATAGAATTTACAAATATCAGATTACATATCTTACAGGCGCACTTATTCGAGAAATGGTAAATTCTGTTCTTTTAGAACATGGTCATGAGGAATATCGAAATAAACTTGCACGCCTAGGTGTTCCTGTATATGACGTTCAAGAGATGATTTCTAACTTGGATACTGTGGATAATGGTGCTGAAGGTCTTTTGTTTAACACAGGACAGCAAGTATTTGCTGAACATCTACTTACTAATGTATTGCCAAAAGATGTAGCAGATTCTCATCTTTCTGGAGATTTACACATTTCAAATCCTGGAGTTTGGTCTATGATTCCTGATACAATATTTGTTAATGTTAAAGAATTACTTGAAGATGGAATTAATCTTGGTGGAAAATATTTAGATGTTTCAAGAATTTCTACATCAAAACAACTTGATGAAATTACAAGTTCATTATCTGTTATAATTTCTCTACTCTCAAAAGAAGCTTCACAAGAAGTTGTCCTTGATGGATTACCTTCATTGTTTTCAAAACATTCAAAGTCTCTTCCCGAACTTGAACAAAAATTAACTAATGCATTTGCAACTGCATCCACAACTTCAAAGTATAGCAAAGCAAATACTACTGTCTCAATTAGATTACAATTAGGAACTGATACAAAAATTATTAATTCAATAATTAATGCATA
>JAPYTM010000084.1 GCA_029941825.1 Candidatus Nitrosopumilus sp. | reverse complement strand
ATTTTCAAAATCAAATCTTTGTTGCAGTCTCTCTGTAATTTTCTTTTTTTGATTTTCAATAAAATGTTCTACTTCTTCTCTTCTAGTTCTCCATCGATACACAAACCATCCTTTTCTTTCATCTTTTACTCTAATTCCAGTAATGAGTGATTTTCCAAATAGATCATATAGCACTTTTCTTACCATGTTGATTCTAAGACCTGTAGAACTTGCAATCTCTTCATCAGTCGCATCTTCAGCTTTTAGAAGAGATCTTGCTACTTTGAGATATTCATCCCCTCCAATCATTGAAGCAATTCTTACAAAAGGATCTTCATATTTGTCTACCAATGTTATTTATTCCTAATTTTCTATTATTAATCCCTTGTTTCTTTTACTTGTACATTTTTACCATTTTTTGTAGGCATGATCTTCCTTTCTGCATTTGGAAATGATTTTTCAAATTGTTCACCTTTTTGAATACGATCTAAAAGTATTGCCAATGCACTAATTTCTGAATGTGGTTGGTTCCCTACTCCTACATTAAAGTCAGCTAATTCATAAATTTCTCTTGGTACTTTTTCAGCACCTACAACAACTAGTAAATTTTCTTCTTTTTGAAGTTGCTCTTGTATCTCATTGATACTTTCGCCATACATTGTAAGATGAATAATTTTAAAATTTTCTTCTTTCTTCTTTTTTACAATTGGTTTCCATTTATCAATAAATTCAACTGCAAAATCTCCCCCCCATGTTTTATTGATCTTTGCTAATGTATCTTTAATTTCAGGATTAACCTCAGTCATGAATATTTTCTCTGCCCCAAAAGCTCTTGAAACCAGTGCTACATGTGTTGTAACTCTGTCATCTCTTACTAGACGTTGTCCTATTCTAATTACTTCAATTCCCAAATGTTTTTTCAACCTCTTCCCAAGAATTTTTCTTTACTTTGATTGAATAACTGCTTTCTGTAATTTTTTCAATTAATTCTTTAAGTTCTTCCACATTTTTTCCTGTTTTTGCAGAAACATAAATCACTTTTTCATTATCTGTTAAATTAAGTATGCCTACTTTTCTTTTAATCTCTTCAATTTTTACCAAATCTGATTTATTTAACGCGTAAATCATTTTTCCTTTTTCAATTTCTAATTCATTTAATGTTCTCATACAACTACTAATTTTCTTTTTTAATTCAACTATTGAATCACTTATGTCAATCACAACAATTATGACATCTGTATGTTTTAATTCCTCTAATGTTGATTTGAATGCATCAATCATATATGCAGGTAATTTACTGATAAAACCTACTGTATCTGAAATTAAAAATGGTTCTTGATTGATAGTTACTCTTCGTGTAGTTGTAGTGAGTGTTGTGAAAAGTTTCTTACTCTGAGCTTTTGTCTCACCTGTCATTTTGTTAAACAATGTTGTTTTTCCAGATGATGTGTATCCTGCCAATGAAATTATCTTGAATCCCATTCTTTTTCTTCCTTGTCTGTGCAGTTCTCTTTGTTTTCCAGCTTTTTCTAATTTTGATCTGACTGTTTGCATTCTATGTTTAATATCATTATAGTAAACATCAACTTCGAATTTTCCAATCCCCATAAATCCTGGTTGTTCTCCCATGTTTGAAAGACGTACTTTTTCTTTAGCTCTTGACATTTCATATCGTAATTGTGCTAATTTTACTTGTAATTTGGATTCTGTACTAGATGCTCTACTTTCAAAAATTTCAAGAATTAGTGCTTCTCTATCTAAAATTTCTCTATGTAAAACTGATGCAAGTTCATAATTCTGACTTGGTTTTAAAATCTCATCAAATACAATTACATCTGGTCTAAGTTTTTCTGATAATTCTTCAAGTTTTTCTAAAACCCCTCCACTAATACCATATTTTCGCTTGTGTAGAAATCTTTGTGTTATTGTATGAACTACTTGATATCCTGCAGCATCACATAACCCTTTAGCCTCATTAATCGCATCTTCTTTATCATAAGTGATCAAAATTGCTGAATTCATTTTAATTCAATATTTTCAATATAATTCAAGTTAAAGATTCTACCTGTTCTGATAAATTATATCATTTTTTTTAACGCTTTTTCTATATTCATATTTAACACTATTTCTGCTATGTCACTAGCGTATTCAGAAACTCTTCTGATATTCTCAGTCATTCTTCTAATCCTGTAAATTTCCTCCTCATTTTTTAGTGATTTTGAAGCATCTCTTACTTTTTTTTCGTATTTGCTAATTTCATTTGTTTTTACAATAATTTTTTCTGCTTGAATATAATCTTCATTGAATAATGCTAAACATGAATCATCTAATACAGATTGACAAAATTCATTCATATCTTCAAGTTTTTCTAAAATTTCTTTTTTAACTGATTTTTTAAACTCTAAAAGATCACTTGCAATAAATGCTGCATGATCCCCTGTTCTTTCTATATTTTTTACAACTAGTCTATATCCTAAACAATTTCTAGCATTTCTAAAACCCATTTCTTTCAACATGTGTTCATTTTGTATTGCTATCTTTAATTGACGAATTATGTAAAATCCAAATCTATCTACTTCATCATCTGTATTAATTACCTCTTGAGCCAGTTCTAGATTATTTTCTTTTACTGCTAAAATTGCATCACTTGACATTGATTTAGCCAAGTGAATCATTCTTTTGAATGCCCCATTTACTGATAACTCTAATAAATTGACAAGAACTTGTATTGTAATTCCTCCACTTGAATCTGAAATAATTTCAGAACCCATTAACATTCGTTTAACGGCCCCTTTTACAGCATTTCTTTGAATTGGATTTAATCTCCCAGTTTTTGATATAACATGTATTGTTTTAAATCCCAAAAAATACAATGAAATAAGTTTTCTGACAATTGATGATGGTTCTTCTTCAATGTTAATTTCTATTGTAGCGTCATCTTTTTTTTGGATACGAGATTCAAATTTTGGTGGATACAGTTCTAATGTTGATGATCCTTTTCTAACTATCCTGATTTCATCTCCTTGTTTTAGACCTAGTTCTATAATCCATTTTTTTGGTAATGAAACAATGTATGATGATTTTCCAGTAAATTGGATTTTTCTTGTTTCCTCTCTTTCTTCCATAATCTAAAGAGAAAAAACTATTCTATATAGTTTAAGGCTTTTAGTATATGTAAACATTGAACTAATATTTAGAAAAAATTACACTTGTTTATGGATCATGTTCTAAAACTTCAATATTCACTTGATGCATTATTTGGAACCGGTGTTTCAAAATATTTACCAAAAAATGTCGAATTTACCTTTTCACGAAAAACTGGAAGGATTAGAACTGTTTCACATGATGGAAAATTGCTTTGTACTTTGAGAATTGATGGAAGTTTAGCAATTAGTACTCATTTTGCACAAATTTTACTAAAAAGTAAAACGTTCAAAGAAAACTGCATTGAAATTAATAAAGATGCTGCACCTTTTGTAATGGAAGGTAGATCTGTATTTTGCAAACATGTTGTATGGTGTGGAAAAAAAGTACGTATTGCTGCTGATACTCCTGTATTATTCAAAAACAAAGTCATTGCAGTTGGTAGGGCAATTCTCTCAGGTGAAATGATTTCAGATTTTGATAGAGGTGTGGCAATTAAGGTCCGAGATAGTTTAAAAAGTCGTAATGAGGAAATAAAATTATGATGCGAGGAGGAAATCGCGAAATGCGAAGAATGATGGACAAGATGGGTCTTGATATGAATGAAATTCCAAATGTTCAAGAAGTGATAATTAAGACCGATAAAAAAGAAATTATTGTTACAAAACCATCTGTCACTGAAATGAAAGCAAAAGATAATTCTATTTTTACAGTTACTGCAGATAGTTATGAAGAACGAGAATTAGAGGTTCCAATTTTCTCAGAAGAAGATATTCAACTTGTAAGTCAACAAGCTGGTGTAGATGAAGAAAAGGCTAGAACTGCTTTAGAGGAATCTGAAGGCGATCTTGCAAGAGCAATACTACTTTTAACTACTGGATAACTTTCTCATATTTGCCAGTTTCGTGCCTAAAAATTAACCAAAAATGAATGATTTAAGTAATGGAATACTAAATTTTTTAGTATAATGTCTAGTATGGCTGAATCTAAGGTTACTGGAATTATCAAGTCCTTGAATATTTTAGAAGATGATTTAGATTCTCTAACTGGTAAAGTATCTGACATGAAAAAACAATTGTCTATTAAAACACAATCTGAAATTGATGTCTTATTAGAAAAAATTCGAGAAATGGCTACAAAAGAGGCTGAAGTGATTATTGACACATCTAAAGATAAAGCAACTACTGAATCTGCAAAAATTATTCAAGAAGGTGAAACTCAATTATCTGAAATTCAGTCTAAAATTGATACTAATTTTGATGAAGCAGTAAGTA
>JAPYTM010000083.1 GCA_029941825.1 Candidatus Nitrosopumilus sp. | reverse complement strand
TAAAGTAGAATTGCAAAGGTAAACCACATTGCTGGAGTAGGACCCATTTTTCTTCCAATGATATATGCTACGGGAGCTAATAGCAATGGCAGGAAAACTGCCTGTAATAATGCATATTCCATTATCCTTTCAAACTCCTAAAGTCTGCAATATCGACATTTTGATACATACGATATGCCACGATAATTAGTGACAATCCAACTGCTACCTCTGCAGCTGCTATTGCAATTGAAAATAGTGCCAAAGTCTGACCACCACTATGAGGTAAGAATCTACCAAATGCAACGAGGTTAAGATTTGCAGCATTGATAATTATTTCAACTGCAAATAACATTCGAATAAAATTACGTTTTACGGCAAGACCGTAAATTCCTATACCCAATAGGGCAACAGATACCAATGTAAAATCAATTAGTTCGCTGGTCATTCTCCTCATCTACTCGTCTTGCTAATACCAATGCACCAGTTACAGAACCTGCTAAAATTAGACCCATCAAAATCAATGCAGGCCAATAATATGTTACAAAATCAGTACCAATATCTCTAAAATTAACTGAAGGCTCATCAGTAGTCATTGTTTTAATTCCAGAATCTACAAACACTGCACCCAATGCAACCATCAATACAAGCATCAATCCAATGCCTGCAAACTTTCTTCTTTTGTCTTCAATTTTTTTGAATATGAGTTCTCTTTTTACCAACATTACAGTAAACAAAATCAAAACAGCAATAGAGCCAACATAAACTGCTAATTGGAATAATGCGACAAAAGGTGCATCTAACAATAAGAAAAACCCAGCAATTCCACCTAGAGTTCCCATCAATGCAATAGAACCATAAATTAATGATCTCATTTCAAGTGCAGCAATTGCAGAACCAATTGTAATTACAGTTAATGCAAGAAAAGCAATATCAGCCATGTGTTGCACCTCTAGATGTAATTATGATTTCACTATCTTGTGCAACGTATGGTTTTACCTGAAGTTGAGCAGGAGTGTAGATTAAACCTTCTTTGGAAAATGAAGAAAGTTCATAATCATTAGTCATGTATAGTGCATAAAATGGACATGCATCAACACAAAGTCCACAAAAAACACATTTGCCATAATCAATTTGGGGCATAATTGCTTTCTTGTTCTGTTTATGTTCTTCTGGAACCTTTACCATTGCAATTGCTTCAGCAACCCCTTCACATGCAATAGAACATAATTGACAACCAGTACAATGATCATGAAATAACAAATGACGTCCTTTTAATCCAGCAATTCCAACACCAGTTGAAGGATCAAATTGATATCCATCACCCACAAACTTCAGTTTTTCTTCTGGATAACGAAGTGTGAATCGCTTAATTGCAAGATGTTTAATTCCAGAATTTAATGCACGAATAATACCTGTAGCAGTTCCCATTATTGTAATCCTCCTGGTCCCAGCACTCCAGCGTAAAGTAAACCTAGAGCAATAAAGATGTTAACGAAACAAAGTCCAATAAGTTTGGTCCAGCCAAGATTTAGTAACATATCCACTCTAACTCTTGGAAATACACCACGTGGTAATATTATAAAGAAAATCACTGCCATTGTTTTAATAACAAACCAAAGGGTTCCATTAAGCATTTCTTGTGTAAATAGTGGCAACCCATCAATAGTTAATGTAATTGGACCCATTTCAAGTCCATTAGTAAGTAGTTCAGATGGGAATGGGGGTATTACCATTGGACCATGCCAACCAGCAAGGAATAATACTGTAAATAATCCTGCAAATGCGTAAAGTTTCAGATAAGTTCCTAGTTGAACAAGGCCATACATCATTCCAGAAAGTTCTGTTAACCATCCAGCTACAATTTCACTTTCTGCCTCAGGTAAATCAAATGGAATTCGTTCCAATTCTGCAAGCATGGTAATAAAGAAAACAATTGCACCAATGGGTAAAAAGATAATCCAGGGGAAGCTAGATTGACTTGCTGCAATTTCAGATAAGTTTAGAGTTCCAGTTACCATTACAACTCCCAACAAAGATAAGATTAGTGGGATTTCAAATGAAACCATTTGGAATAAAGCTCTAATTCCTCCAATGAATGGATATTTACTATTTGCAGACCATGCAGAAAGAATAGTAATGATGGGAAAGAATCCAATTACTGCAAATACTCCAAGTAATCCTAAATCTACATCTGCAACTACCCAACCAGGAGCTACAGGAATTAATGCAACAAATGCTGCTGCAGTTGCAACAAAAAGTACTGGCGCTGCCCAGAAAAGGGGTTTATCAGCTTTAGCAGGAATAATAATTTCTTTAGAAATTAATTTCAGACCATCACCCATCAATTGTAAAATTCCTTCTACTTTTCCACAATAGAAAGGACCAACTCTTAATTGTAATTTTGCCATCATCTTTCTTTCAATAAAAATTACAGAAGCTGCCAACAATGCGGCAAAACCAAATCCAGGAAATGCCATTACTCTAAAGATATCAGTAGTCATGAATGCCTTAACTATAGGAAGAGTAAGTGTAGGATTAACTAACCATGATAATGCAAGAAATGGTGTAAGCAATTCACCATTAATTACAGGCAATGGAATAAAGAATAAAATTATAAAAATTGCAGGAATGCCAACTAATACAATTAGGAATAAAATCCAAAATACATCACCAAGTATTGATACAATAAATTTACTTAGTTTGAAATTTGGTGCAATAACTGACATTTATCGATCTGCCTCCACGGGCCAATAATTAAGACTCCAATAAACTGATGGCATGTTACCAAGTTTCTCACCTTTAAGTAGATATGGTAATGCAATCAAATTTCTAAATGAAGGAACACTTAGTTTTACTCTATACGGTTCAGGTTTACCATCAGAAACAATGTAACATCCTAAAGAACCTCTACCGGATTCTACACGTTTGTAAACAGTATCAAGTCCTTTTCCTTTAGGATTGGGTTTTAGCTTAACTCTAACAGAACCGGATTTTGGCATTTTCTGTAATGCTTGTCTAATTATGTTACAGCTTTCCATCATATCAAGCCATGGAATTTTAGATCTTGCATAAGAATCTCCTTCTTTCATTACATTGGAATGAATGTCTAATTCTTCATAGACATCGTAAGGTTCTTTCTGTCTAAGATCATAATCAACACCACTCGCACGAAGTACAGAACCAGTTGTTCCAAGTCTAATTGCATCTTGACGAGATAATACTCCAGTATCTCTAGTTCTTGCAATTAGAATTGGATTATCATAAAATATTGCAGCGTATTCTTTGATACGTTTTTCAAAATATGCAACCTGACGCAAACAAAC
The DNA here is from genome assembly GCA_029941825.1 of Candidatus Nitrosopumilus sp. Classification (GTDB taxonomy): domain Archaea; phylum Thermoproteota; class Nitrososphaeria; order Nitrososphaerales; family Nitrosopumilaceae; genus Nitrosopumilus. The sequence goes on along the minus strand of JAPYTM010000083.1, from coordinate 1,115 downwards.
TTCTTCAAAGTTTGGCGGTAAATCATTTCTAACTCCACCTGGAACAAAATGTGCGTGTGTAACTCGTGCACCAGTCATTTTTTCCATAAGATCAATTAAGAGTTCACGATCTCCTGCAGGCCACATGAACATTGTAGAGTGTCCTAAAAATATTCCATAAATTGCAAGCCAGTACATTATGTAGATGCATCGATTTAGCTCAGATGCAATAACTCTAACATATTTTGCACGTTCAGGAACTTCAATACCAAGAAGTTCTTCAACTCCCAAAACATAAGGATAAAGTACATTACATGAATCGTGAATTACAGGTCTCTCTAAATGAGGAATGTTTGTGATATAGTTTCTATATTCTGCCATTTTTTCTTCTCCACGATGAACATATCCAGGATCAGGATCACATGCAACAATATAATCACCATCAATTTGTACAATCAATCTCATGTGACCAGAACCTGGATGTTGTGGTCCAACATTAAGGGTCATGATTCTTTCATCAACTTTTTGAAGTGCTAATCCTGGTGGTAACCATTTTGATGATGTTTGATCAACCAACACTTCTGAGGAGTTTACATCTGAAGGTAATTCTGTAGCCATATCTATCGTCCCTTTATTGCGAAGTCCTTTCTAAGTGGAGGTAAATCTGCCCAATCTTCTGGCAAAAGTAATCGTCGATTATCAGGATGACCATTAAAATAAACACCTAACATTTCAAAAATTTCTCTTTCATGAAACTCTACACTATAGAAGATATCTCTAAGAGTGGGAAGTTTTGTTGCATCGTGTCCAGGTATTGGGTTTTCTTCTCTTTGTGCTCTAGTAGCTAAAACAAGAACTTGTCTTGCCAATGATGAGTCTGTGTAAGAACCAATATGGTAAACAACTTCAATTTCTTTGTCTTGTGGGTAATCTACGCCTGAAACAGACTCAACGTGATCATAGTTTAATCCATCACGAATGAATTCTGCAACATCGTGAATATTTTCTTTACTAACATTAATTCTAACTCTATCTTCTTTTACAAACGCAACTTCAACTTTATCACCAAATTTTTCAACAATTTTTTCAGAAATATTTTTTTCAAATGCGGGTAATTCTACAGGTTTTTCTTCAGG
>JAPYTM010000082.1 GCA_029941825.1 Candidatus Nitrosopumilus sp. | reverse complement strand
TCGTTAACTTCTTTGTCTAGTTTGTGAAGAAGTAAAGCAGCGTAAACATATTCCATTGTATCGAGATTTCCTTAGGGCATAATATAAAACTATGGAGAAATCATGCGTAAAATTAGCAGATCTAATTTAAAATTTTGAGACTTCGACAAACAGCATAAAGTGTTCTTTTGAGATTTTTATCCACTAAAGAATCACGTCTATTTGTTAAAACTCGTCTTGCCTCATCTCTTTCAGATCCTAGTGGTAAGGACAATACCTTATTGGTAAATTCAGAGATGGATTCTCTAATCCATCCATCAAGCATTTTAAACACTACTGGAGGAAGGATATCACATTTGTCCTCATCAAGATCTATCACTTCTGCAAAATTTTCATGTTCTACTCTATACACTAAAGCTAGCACAACATTATCAGGAGTTGGATGCTCAAGTATTTCTTGTGAGCGGTCCCCAGTCTTTCCTTGTTTAATCTTATTTTTGAGACCAACAGGATTTACAATTACACCGTTGATTCCTACTTTTCTACCATCTATTCCAGTTACTACACCAAAAATAAAATCATAAAATTCACCATTCTTTCTTGTAGAGAAAACAGGAGTTCCTTCTTTTAGTTCTGACTTTTTACCAAACATGGTTAAAGTGAATTGTATATTGTATTTAATCTATCATTTATCGACAATTCTTAATATCGGGCAAAAGCAGTCACAACATTGGATAAAAGTCAAATTCTAAAGGAATTTTCAGCAGATCCTGATAGATATTACAAAGTCAAATTGTTTGAAGAGCAAGGTTTTGTTAGAAAGGCTTGTTCCAAATGTGGTAGATTCTTTTGGACACTAAACTCTGGTAGAACGTTATGTCCGGATGATGCAGATGATACATATTCATTCATTGGTGAACCACCAACTACAAAGCGATTTGATTATACACAATCTTGGAAACAAGTTGAAGAATTTTTTGTAAAAAATAACCATACTTCAGTGAGTAGATATCCAGTTGTATGTCGTTGGCGTGATGATTTGTATTTTACAATAGCATCAATTGTGGATTTTCAAAGAGTGATGGGATCAAAAGTAGTTTTTGAGTTTCCTGCAAATCCATTAATAGTTCCACAAACTTGTTTGCGTTTCAAAGATTTAGAAAATGTTGGAGTTACAGGTAGACACTTTTCGAGTTTCTGTATGATTGGACAACATAGTGTTCCAGATAATGGAGGGTATTGGAAAGATGAATGTGTTGATTTAGATTTTAGATTACTAACTGATCAATTTGGAATTAAAAAAGAAGAAGTTGTATTTGTTGAAGATGTGTGGGCAGGAGGAGGCTCTTTTGGTCCATCATTAGAATATTTTGTTAGGGGATTGGAGCTTGGAAATGCAGTATTTACTGAATTCCAAGGTGAATTAGGGAAACATACTACACTTGACCAGCGAGTAATTGACATGGGTGCAGGTCTTGAGAGATTTGCGTGGATTACAAAGGGAACGCCAACTGCATATGACTGCTGTTTTGGTCCAATCACTAATCATCTGATGGAAAAAATTGGAATCCAATCAGACACTGAGATGTTAAGAAATTACTTTACAGCTATTGCTAAAAATCTAGAAAAATTCGATGACCTAATTGAGGTAAGAAAACGTGCAGTCAGTTATGCGGGATTAACTGAGGATCAAGTTAGTAGAATCATTACACCACTAGAAGGAATGTATCTAATTGCAGATCATTTGAGAACATTGATTTTTGCAATTACTGATGGAGCATTACCAAGTAATGTGGGTGGCGGATATAATTTGAGAATGATGTTGAGACGAATTAATGGAACAATGGATAGAATGAATCTCAAGCTAGACATTGATGAATTAGTTGATATGCATATTGACTATCTCAAAGATACCTATCCTGAACTAGATGAGAAGAGAGCAGATGTAAAAACCATACTAGCATTAGAATCCCAAAGATATGTTGAATCCAAAGTTCACATGAAGAAAAAAGCTGATAAAATTCGTGAGAAAGGAACGCCATCAGTTGCTGAACTAATCACACTATACGAATCAGATGGAATTACACCAGAGTATCTCAAAGAGATTGATGTAATTTCTGAAATCCCTTCATCATTTTATGAGAAACTCTCAGACTTGCACCAATCAGATAAGAAAAAACCAATGGAGCAACTAGAACTTGAAGGAATTGCAGAAACTGAAATGCTATTTTACAAAGATGATCCAATGGAGTTTGAAGCTATAGTTCTCAAAGTTTTTGAAAAAGGAGTGGTGTTAGATAAGACTTCATTTTACGCACGTGGTGGAGGACAAGAACCAGACCATGGAACCATTTCAGGATTCAAAGTAGTGGATGTCAACAAGCATGGTGGAATCATTCTACATGAATTAGAAGGAGGGATTCCAAAAGAGGGTGATACTGTATCATGTAAAGTAGATGTAACACGTCGTTCAAACATTACAAAGAACCACACCAGTACACACATTCTAAATTCATCAGCTAGAGGAGTATTGGGTTCTTGGATTTGGCAACACTCTGCATTCAAAGAAGATGATCATGCAAGATTAGATATTACTCATCATTCATCATTGACCACACAACAAGTAGATGATATAGAAAAAGCTGCAAATGAAATTATTTCTAAAAACATGGATGTAACTATACAAAATTATGATAGAGGAGCAGCTGAGCAAAAATACGGATTTAAAATTTATCAGGGAGGAGTAGTTCCAGTAAAGTCTGTAAGGATTGTGTCAATTGAGGACTTTGATGTAGAGGCATGTGGTGGAACACATGTAAAAAAAACAAAAGAGATAGAGTTAATCAAAATTACTAGAACTAAACGAATTCAAGATGGAGTTGTGAGATTGGAATTTGTTTCAGGTCCTACGGCTATAGAATATGTTAAACAACAAGAGATCATTCAATCAAAAAATAAAGAAGAGTCTGCTCAAAAAGAAATTAAAGAAAAACTACGAGAAGAAAATAAACAAAAAGCTAGAGATCAAATTCCAATTTTACTAGATAAGATTCTAGCTGGGGAATCAGGTGAAATTGATGGAATTACTGTGAATGACAAATTGTGCTTTACTACCAATTCTAATTATGATGATTATTTCCATCAAAATTTTGGCAAGAAATTAGTGAAAGATCCAAAGGCTGCGTATTGTGGAATTTTCGAAGCAGGTCCAACTATTCGAGTAATGATATTTGCAGGTGAGCAATCAGGGATTAATGCAGGCTCAATTGCCAAGGAAATATCATCAATTCTAGGTGGTTCAGGTGGAGGGGATGCCAAATTTGCTCAAGGTGGAGGAAAAGACACATCTAAAAAAGAGCAGGCAATAGCCAAAGCAAAATCAATGATTTTAGGATAATATTATGACGATAAACTGGAACGAGATAGAAACTAAATGGCGTAACAAATGGATTGAGTCAAAAGATTTTGAGACAAACCCAAATGAGTTACCAAAAAAATTCATTACAGTTGCATATCCCTATCCAAACTCTCCACAACATATTGGACATGGAAGAACATACACACTAGCTGATGTTCATGCAAGATATTATAGAATGCAGGGATACAATGTTTTGTTTCCAATGGGATTCCATTACACTGGAACACCAGTACTTGGCATGGCAAAAAGAATTCAATCACAAGAAAAAGAAATTCTTGATGGGTTAAGAAACGTATATCATGTTCCAGAAGATGCTATCAAAACATTTGTTGAACCAATAAAAATTGCAGATTATTTTCATGAAGAAATAAAATCAGGGATGATTGAGATGGGTTATTCCATTGATTGGCGTAGAGAGTTTACAACTATAGTTCCAGGTTATCAAAAATTTATCGAGTGGCAAATTACAATACTAAAAGAGAATGGTAAAATTATTCAGGGTAGTCATCCAGTTGGATGGTGTCCTAATGATAGTAATCCAGTATCTCAACACGATACAATGGGTGATGTTGAACCAAAGATTGATGATAAAAATTTCTTGGTAAAATTTGTCTTTGGTGAATTTATTTTCCCAATTACAACATTACGTCCTGAAACAATCTTTGGTGTGACAAACTTATGGGTTAATCCAAATACAATTTACAAAAAATTAACAGTTAATGGCGAGAAATGGATTGTATCAAAAGAATGTGCATACAAGTTGCAGTTCTTTGATAAAGAGATAACAGAAGATGGTGATATTGCAGGATCAGATATCATTGGGAAATATGCCAAAACCCATGATGGACGAGACATTCCAATTCTACCAGCAGACTTTGTAGAGCCTGGAATGGGTACGGGGTTAGTAATGTCAGTGCCTGGCCACGCACCAAAAGACTACCAAGCACTAATGGATTTGAAGACAAAAGAACATGATCTAGCCATAAAAATTGAGCCCATATCCATAATTGATACTGAAGGATATGGTAAATTTCCAGCTCAACAAATTTGTGAAAAATTTGGTGTGACTGACCAGTCAGATGAAAAATTAGAGGAGGCTACAAAGGAATTATACCTCAAAGAGTTTACTGATGGAAAATTAAATGAGC
>JAPYTM010000081.1 GCA_029941825.1 Candidatus Nitrosopumilus sp. | reverse complement strand
CGCATCTTGGGCAAGTACCACCTTTGTGTTTGTTGTTACAAACAAGACAAACATACTTTACTCCAACGGAATCACCAGGTGAACTCATTCCAAAAAATCCTCCTCCCCTACCACTAGAACGACCACTAAAATTACCCATTTGGCGTTTTCTCATATACATAGGAAGTAAGATGAATATTGCCATTACAAGACCCATGCTGATATACCAAGGTACGCCAAGACGACCTAAAACAAGTTGAAGTCCAACAGTGAATGCAAGTGAAACACCAAGAATAATATAATATTTTTTAAGATGAGGATCCAAGTCAATAAAAGTTCTTTACAAAAAGGTTATAAAGTTTTGTCAGATTTATTCTAGAATAATTTATAAAAATTATTCAATTGAAAGAGGAATAGAATTTCCATTACTATCCCATGCAAAAATAGAATCATCACAGTAAGGAGATTTAACAATTAATGAAACTAATCCAAAAAAATTATGAAGATCAGTAACAGATGGTTCAGCTGAGCCACTAGGATGTGAATGAACGATTCCAATATAGCTCATATCAAAAGGTAAGAATGAGTGAGGAAATCCAGCAAATGTAGGTCCAGTTTCATTAAAAGGTGGAATTACAAGACCGTCTATTTTGATTTGTCCATTTTTTGATTTTCCCTTTAGTATCAAAATTCCTTCATTAGGATGTTTCATTTGACAATAAGATAGGATGCTATCACAAACTTCTTTTTGTAGTAAAACCGTACGTTCAAATTTTTTTGTCTTAAAAAACATAATGATATACCATTTTCAAAGTAATTTAATTTAAGATAAAATAACAGTATATTTTGTATTTGAAAATTGTCTTAATTTTATTTCAATCTCAGATACAAGTTGAGGAATTTTTGATTTTATTTCATCTAATTCAGTTTCAATAGTTTCAGAACGTAGTTTAGAATCATCTCTAAATGAAAGATTTTTGTGCAGTTCATTTTCCAAAGAAATTAGTTCATTAGATTTAAGTGAATCAAGTTCATCAGACATACTTTTGTATTTTTTGGAATATTCAGAAACGCGCGTTACAAATTTGTCAAGTGATTCTACAGTTTCAGTAATTAGAGTAAGGGATTTGTCAGTATCTTTTACAGAAATAGAACCTGAAGAAATTCCTTTTCTGACATTTTCTAATATTACAATAATAGAGTCTTTGTTCTGAGAAACAAGTACATCAATAGGGTTTTTTACCAATATGGATAAAATATTTTTTTGGTCTTTATCTAAAGAAGAACCATACTCATATCGACTCAAGGGTCTAGAAATTTTTGTAAATTGTGCATCAATATCATTTTTAATTTTTAATTTCAAAGTGATAAAAGAATTTAATTCATTTTTTAAATTAAGATATTTGTTATAATCATCTGATGATTTTTTTTCCTCAATACTATTTTGTAATAAAGCAATTTTTTCATTAAATGAATTTATGTCATTATTTATGTCATCAATTTTTTGTCTTTTTACTAATTGTTCATTTTTCATAATATCTATTTTATTTAATGTATTAGTTATTTCATCAGAAAAAGATTTTGTTGAATCATGATTTTTTAATAATTTATGAATTTCAGAATGATTTCTAGTCATTATTTCAAGATTTCTCTTTAGTTGAGTTGCATATTTTTTTGCAAAGATGTGAATGACTCTTGTTTGTCTCCCCAAAACATCACCAAGTTTTTTAAGTATTTGGTTAAGAGTAGAATCTAATTTTTCTGCATCCCTCATAGATGAAATTTTTGGTAGTTGTATGACACCTTTTTTTATCACATCAATTACTTGTTTTTTTCCTCTTACCACAATTGTTGCAAGGTGTTTATCAATATCATCAACTTTCAAATTATCTTTATCAAGAACATCACCAATTTGGATAAGATCATCAATTAGAGGTGCCGTATCATTTCTCAATTGCTTTATTTCAGAAAGGGTTTTGGATGCTCGTAGTTCTGTAAGACTAATGACAGTTTTTGGAATATCTGAAAGTCTAATTTCTTTATCATATGCGGGTACATCTACAGGAATTTCTTCTTGTTTCTTTTTTCCCCAGCCAAACACCATTTGATAATATTATCAAGAGGGGATTAAAAATGGTTGTAAATCTAAAAATTAAAATCAACCAAGTTACAAATTAACACATGAAGAAAACTCCAAAAAAATCATTTCATACAGGTACTGTAAAAAAAACAATCACAGTAAAAGCATCAAAAGATAAAGTTTGGAGAAAAATCAGCAATATTGCAGGATTACCGACATGGGTAGTAGATGTAAAAAAAACAGTATACCTATCTAAGAAAAAGAGAGACGTGGGAGCTGTTAGATTAATTACGTTTGAAGATGGAAATAAGATAGAAGAACACATAGTTGCATGGAAAAATAAAGAATATTTTACATACATTGCCACTGAAGGTTTACCATTAAGAGCATACATTGCAACAATTTCAATTAAAACAAAATCAAATAAACGTGTAGAGTTAACATGGCAATCATATCTTAACAGTAAAAAGATGACAGAGAAGCAATTTTTAGAATTATTGGTATTTATGGGTGCATTTTATGATTCGTCGTTAGAAAATCTTAAAACAATACTTGAAAAATAAATATCTAAACTAAAAATTAAAGTGTAAATACACCAAATTTAAAAAAATATTATGAGTGATATAAGATTCATCATAATAGGTGTTGTTTTAGTTTTTGTAGGATTTATTATTCTTGGAACATTTGGACATAATTATCAAGCAGCAACTTTGGAATCAAATGAATTTGGCACGTGTTATGAATACTCTGAAAATGCTCCACCAGTAAAAATTGATTGTTCATTTAAAATATTAGATCAGACATTATTCTTCACATTAGTATTAGGATTTGTGGGGGCAGGAATCATCGCTTTAGTTAAAGGAGTTAAAGGGGATTGGGACAATAAAGTAAAACCTGAAGATAGGGTAGGTCCAGGTGGAAATCAAAATGATGATTCTGAGAAGGATTAATGAAACAGAATCATAAATTTTAGTTTTTCAGAATCAAATTATTCATCAATTAATTCATCTGTTTTGGTTAAAGGGATAATAATTTCAGAAAAATTACCACTAGACACTACACGTGTTGAAACATCCCATGTAGAATTTTATTTGTTGAGAAATTCTTTAATTTTTTTGAGATTAATTACGTTTGAGTCATGAAACAAAATCATGGATTCAGCCAATGATTCAGGCAAGATGGTTTTTAGATTAGCGACTAGTTCATCCCCACCAGCAATCATAGTATCAATAAGTTTTTCAATTTCATTCTGGTCATCAGGCATTTGAATTAACTAATAATTTATCTTAATTATCTTTTTTTATCAAAGTTGAGGTCGAACGTACTTTGGGCAATTTCTGAATATTCCATGAAACAATTTCCCTAATCTTTTCAAAATTTTCTGCTTGTAATTTTACCATCATATCATGAGTTCCAATGGTCTCAAAAACATCAGTAACTTGTTCGATTTCTTTTAATGCTTCAATAATTTTTTCTTCTGCACCCAACTCACAGTTTAGCATAATGTATGCATCAGTCATGAATTTAACAAAGAAGCATGATTATTTAAATCTGGAGAATCATACAAACTACCAAGTGACATGAACCAAGTCTTTTAGATTACGTCGTGGTTTTGGGAATTTTGTCTGTTTTGGATAACCTATACACAGTATAGAGGAAGGAACCAAATCAGTTTCTATTATTTTCATTACTTTTTGCTCATCAAACATACCAATCCAAATTGAACTTAATCCTAATGCCTGTGCAGCAAGTTGAGAGTACCCTGCAGCAAGAGTTGCATCTTGTATTGCAAATTTCCTCAATATGTATTCTGAAAAATCAAGTTTAACTCGAGATGGGTTTTTACAAAAAATTAACACCACAGGGGCATTAACATAAGGTTGGTTATTACATGCTTCAACTAAAAGTTTTTTCTTTTCTAGACCTTTCACATAAAAAATTTCAAATCCTTGATAATTTCCAGCAGTTGGGGCAGTGTCAGCAGCTGCAATTATTTTATCTATTTTTTCAGTTTCAACAGGTTTATCAGAAAACTTTCTAGTTGAACGTCTTTTTGACATTACTGCAAATAAATCAGTGTTAACTACAGAGGAGGTATTTCTTAAAACATAATCCAATAATTGGTTAGGCATTCCAGGATCAAAGTCTTTTGGAGAGTCTCCAGGTTCATAATCTTGAGTAATGGATTCATCATCAGGTTCAAAATCACGCATACCCAACATATAGTGAATTTGTTATTAAATAATTATAATTTTGAAAGCCATTTTCAGTAGCAGTAAAAACAGTTTCAACTTTATCACTTTGAGAGAGTTTCCAAGATAATGCATGTTCACGTCCACCAGAACCAATTACAAAAGATTTCATCAAGTGTGTCACTTTTTCATCAAATGTTTCAAGTGTATCATCAAGTGTGTCAAGTGTATCAAGTGTTTCATCAAGTGTTGGGATCATCTACACAAGTTGTATTTACACACGATTCCAGATTGAGTATGAAAAAAATGATTTGATGAAACATTTGACGGATTT
>JAPYTM010000080.1 GCA_029941825.1 Candidatus Nitrosopumilus sp. | reverse complement strand
ATGTTTGGTTATGCCACAAATGAAACTAAAGAATTAATGCCAATGCCAATTTTACTTTCACAAAAACTTGCACAAAAATTAGCTGAGGTAAGAAAAAACAATACTCTTACTTGGGTTAGACCTGATGGTAAAACACAAGTTTCTGTTAGATACGAAGATAACAAACCAATAAAAATTGAAACTGTTGTAGTTTCAACACAACATGCACCTGACATATCTCAAGAAGAAATTACAAAAGAAATAATTGATAAAGTAATCAAACCAGTTTTAGATAATCTTTGGAATGATAAAATCAAAATTCATATTAATCCAACTGGAAAATTTGTAATTGGTGGCCCACATGGAGATGCAGGGTTAACAGGAAGAAAAATTATTGTTGATACTTATGGTGGATTTGGGAGACATGGTGGAGGAGCTTTCTCAGGAAAAGATCCATCTAAGGTTGACAGATCTGCATGTTACATGTGTAGATATATTGCAAAAAATATTGTTGCAGCAAAATTAGCTGATAGATGTGAAGTACAACTTGCATATGCAATAGGAGTTGCAGAACCAGTATCGCTTTATGTTAATACATTTAGTACAAATAAAATTCCAGAAAGTCAAATTGAAGAAATAGTTAGAAAAAATTTTGATATGAAACCATCAGGAATTATTTCACAATTAGATTTGAAGAGACCTATTTACAAAAAAACTGCATCATATGGTCATTTTGGAAGAAATGAGCCTGAATTTACTTGGGAAAAAACAGACAAAATTGAATCTCTAAAACAATCTGCCGGACTTTAATAATTCTACAATTGATTGAAATGAAAATTTAGTGATTTTTCTTAGTTTGTCATGATTTCCTTTAAAATTTCCAATTAAGATATTGAGATCATCAACTCCAAAATTGGATTTGGGATTAGTGATTGCAGTATGATAAGCATTTTCTAAATTAATTTTTTTAATTTTTGTTTTAGTTTCTTTTGAAAAAAGTTTGACATATTGTTCAAAAGTAATCAAATCAGGACCTACAAGATCAATTATTTTATTTTTAAAGTTTGTTTGAATAACTGACAGAAAAAATACTTTTACTACATCGTTAATGTGAATTGGTTGAATTGAATAAGATCCAGATCCTGGAATTTCAATTATTCCCTTTTTGATTTGTTTTTTCAGATATTTTGTCAATAAATCATCTTTCCCTACAATGTATGAAGGTCTAAAAATAGTATAATTTATTCCAGAATTAATAATTAATTGTTCTGCGTTATATTTTGAAATAAAATATCCAAGTGATGTATCATCTGAAATACCAAGTCCACTTGCATAAACAAACTTTTTGATTTTTGCTTTTTTACTTAAATTTACAATATATTTTGTAAATTCAACATTTATCATATTATAATCAGTTTGGATAGATTGTTTTCCAATCCCGACTAGATGAATTAATACATCAGAATTTTTGATAATAGGAAGAATATATTTCTCGTCATAATTTCTTGAAATAATTTTAACTTCATTTTTAAATGATTTAAAGTCATTTCGAGATATTGAAATTAATTTAATATTTTTTCCAGACAAATATCGTCTCAAATTTTTTGCTACAAATCCACTTGCACCAGTAACAACTATCTGAATATTATTTTCCATAAGAATTCCAAGTTATTTTTTTATTTTAAATCTATTTAGAATATTTTAAGCATAATCAAACAAGAATTAATACAGTAAACTGAATACAGTAAATGTGGAAGAAAAAATCAAATTAAAAACAGGTTATACTACTGGAAGTTCAGCAACTGCTGCAGCTAAAGCAGCCTTATTATCAATAATTGATCAAAAAAAAATAGAAAATATAAAAATCAAATTACCAAAAGGGACATTTCTTGAAATCCCAATTCAATCTTGTGAATTTGAATCCAAAAAAGCAAAATGTTCTGTGATTAAAGATGGTGGAGATGATCCAGATGTAACTCATGGTGCAGAAATTATTGTTGAATTAACGTTTACAGAAAAAATAAATGAAATAGATATTGATGGTGGGGTAGGAGTAGGAATAGTTACCAAACCGGGTTTAGGCTTAGAAATTGATAAAGCTGCAATTAATCCAGTTCCCAAAAAAATGATTGTTGAAAATTTAAGAGAAGTAGGAGAAAAAATTCTTGTGGAAAAAGGAATCAAAGTTGTAATTTCAGTTCCCAAAGGAAAAGAATTAGGACCTAAAACAGATAATCCAAGGCTAGGAATTCAAAATGGAATTTCAATTTTAGGGACAAGTGGAATTGTCATTCCATTTTCTACAGCAGCATATGCTGCATCAATAAGACAAAGTTTGGATGTTTCAATTGCAATGGGAAATGACATAGTAGTTTTAACAACTGGAGGACGAAGTGAAGATTTTGCAAAGAAAATTGTCGATTTGCCAGAACACTGTTTTGTACAGATGGGGGATTTTTCAGGATATGCGATTCAACAATGTGGTAAAAAAAGTATCAAAAAAGCATATGTTGTAGGTTTCATTGGAAAACTTGCAAAAATGGCAGCAGGTGTAAAACAAACTCATGTAAAAGGATCAAAAGTAGATATGAGTTTTTTGTCAGAATTAGCAAGAAAATCAAATGCTGAAGAAAAAGTAATTGATAGTATCAAAAAAGCAAATACAGCAAGACATGTTTCTGAAATAATTCAAGAAAATAATGTCAGGGGATTTTTTGAATTAATCTGTAACAATACGTATGAACACATGAGAAAACATAGTGAAGAAAAAGTTTCAATTGATGTTATATTATTTGATTTTGAAGGAAAGGTTCTGGCTAGAAAAGCAGAAGAGTAAGGTATTTTATTAAATTTGTAAAGTTTGGAGTATGGAAAAGATTTCGGTGCTTGCAATTACTAAAAATGGGGTAAATATAGGAAAAAATTTGAAAGAACTGTTTCCTAGTTGGAATATTTTTGCACCAGAAAAATTTTCAAATGGAGACAAAATAATTACATGGTATTCTGAGCCTACATCAGAAAAAATTGTTGAACTTTTTAAAAATAATGATGCTATAGTATGTTTATTTTCTTTAGGTGCTGTAATTAGATTAATTGCAAAACATTTGAAAGATAAAAAAACAGATCCAGCAGTAATTGTGATTGATGATAAAACAAATTTTGTGATCAGTGTATTATCTGGACATATTGGAGGTGCAAATGAATTAACTCAAAAAATAGCAGAAAAAATAGGTGCTCTACCAGTGATAACTACTGCAGCTGATGTCAACAAAACTATAGCAGTAGATTTGGTAGGAAAAGAATTTAATTGGAAAATAGATGATGATTCTACTGTAACTAAAATTAGTGCACATATGGTAAATGAAGAATCAATTGGTGTTCTTCAAGATGTTGGAAATAAAAAATGGTTTAAAGAATTACCAAAAAATGTTACAGTTTATGATAGTTTAGAAGATTTAAAAAAATCAAAATCTAAAGCACATCTAATAATTTCTGATAAAATAATCAATGATGATTTAGCTAAAGAATCTGTGATATATCGTCCACCAAGTTTAGTTATTGGAATTGGATTACATTGGGATACTTCAAAAGAAACAATCAAGGAAGGGATTGAATATTGTCTAAAAAAATTCAAACTTAGTTCAAAATCTATTGCAAAATTAGTATCAATAAAAAAACCAGAAGATGTTCAAGGATTGATAGATATTGGAAAAGAAATGGGAATTCCTGTGGAATATGTTAATAGAGAAGATTTAGCTGAGATTACTGCACCTAATCCTTCAGATACTGTAAAAGCATTTGAGGGGACTGCAAGTGTATCAGAAGCTGCAGCAATTAAGATTTCTGGAGGAGAATTAATTGTAGAAAAGCAAAAATTCCCACCAAATTTGACTATAGCTATTGCGAGGATTATAAATTGAAACGAGGATTATTAATTATTGATAGAGGAAGTAGAGAAAAAGAAGCATCTAAAGAATTAGAGATTATTTGTGAGAGAATTAAGGCAAAAACAAACTATGTATTTACAGATTTTTGTTTTCTAGAGGTAATACCACCGTATATTGAAGAAGGGATTACTAAATGTCTCAAAGAAGACATTGATTCGTTAACCATAGTTCCTTATTTTCTGTATCCAGGTAAAAAAGTGAAAAATGCAGTTACAAATGTTATGAAATTACAAAAAAATACCAAAGTAAAATTTGTTGTTACAAAGCAAATGAGTATGCATAAAACTTTGGTAAATGTAGTTGAAAATAGAATATCTACAACACTCAAAGAAAATCAAGTAACTCTTACTAAAAAAAATGTAGATGTGATGATCATTGGGCATGGTAGTAAAGATCCTAATGCGCAAATGTCATTAAATTATATTGTAAATGAATTAAAAAATTCCTATAGAAATGTTAGTAGATGCTGGTTAGAAATAGAACAGCCAGATATTTTTGAGGGAATAAAAAAATGTGAAAAAGATAATCCTAAAGTTCTAGTGATTGTTTTTTATTTTTTACATGAAGGTGCACATGTAAAAACTGATATCAATAATGATTTAATTCCAGCTTTAGAAAAATCTAATCTCAAAAAAACATACATTACAAAACATTTAGGAATAGATGAAAAAATGATAGATTTGATAATAGAAAG
>JAPYTM010000079.1:3559-4649 GCA_029941825.1 Candidatus Nitrosopumilus sp. | reverse complement strand
TTAAATTGTGATTTAGGGGCAGAAGAATACATTGTAGATGAATTAAAACAAATGCAGAACATTAGTAATGCATATCTTACTTTTGGTGCATATGATGTAATTGCAGAAATTCAAACAGAAGATCAAGTGGGATTTGAAAAAGCAATTGCAGTAATTAGAAAACTCTCAAGAGTGGTAAGTACAATGACACTGAATGTAGTTATTCCCGAATAATTGTTATATGAGCAATATAGAATTATCTCAAATTGCAAAAAGTTGATTATGAAGGTACAGTTTGGGTATTAAATTACAACAATCCAAAACCACTATTAGATCATGCCATCTACATGTTAGAAAAGCATGGGATTAAACGTGAAGATATGACAATTACAGAAACACCAAAAGCAAAAGTAGGCTCAATAGTAGTTGAAATTTGGCCATATGAATTAGTTGTAGCAAGAGTTAGAACAACTCGTAATGATTCATTTATCAGCGGTACTGAACTAACAATTGAATTGAAATTAGACGAAAATGGAAATTATTTTGATTACCTTTGAAGAAAAAGAAAATTCAAAATATCATAATTCTTGCAATAATAGTTCTAATCATTAGCTCAATTATAGCATATAATTATTCAGTTGATCAGAATAAACAAAAAGGATTAGAATTTGGGAATGAGTTAAAACAAATTCAAGAAGATGTGACACAGTTACAAATACAATTCTATTCAGAAAAAACCAAATGGGATGAAGGAGATATATCAAAAAAAGACTTGTTGGAATTTTATGAAATACATTTAGGTAAATTTAAAGAAATAATTTTCAGATATGATGAGTTATCAGCACCAGAGTTATTCCAAAGTTCTGTAGATTTATTCAAAATTTCATCTGAAACTCAATTGGAAAGTGATTTGCAATTTATAGAATGGATAAAAACTGGAGATGAATTAGCAAAGATTAGATCAGACACACAAATTCAAGAAGCTTATGAATATGAAAATTTAGGATTAGTTGAATTTCAATTAGCAAAAAAAGGCATAAAAAGTTATGATGAATCAGAACTATTTTCAGCACCAGAAAAAGGTTTGAAACAAAAAGTCATTAAAATTTCT
>JAPYTM010000079.1:0-3459 GCA_029941825.1 Candidatus Nitrosopumilus sp. | reverse complement strand
TGTTTTGTTACTCGTGTTACATTTTGTTCCACTTTGGATATAGTAGTATTCAAATCAGTGTCAAACAAACCAAACTTTACAAGAGGGACCATAATTATTCCACCCCTAATGTTATCATGGTTTTTTAACATTAATGAAATAATTTCTTCTGAATTTTCTTTAGGGTGAATATCACCATAGTCAGGATCAAAATAACCTGCAATCAATTTTTTAGAATCAAATATACGAAAATATTCTTCATCAAGTTCTAATTTCCACAATATATTTTAAAATTATTTGTGAATAAATAAACGATTAATCAAAGACAATTAAATAAACTAGGAAAATGAGAAAAGTTATGGTGATTTCTAAAGAGAATAAAGATTTCATTGATAGTCTAGTCGATTATTACATTAGTGAATCAGAATCATACAGACAAATTGCAGAGAATTTTGTTCCAGAAGTTGAATCTGTTCCAGATACTGCATTTGGGATAATTACAGGATGTGTATATTCTGGATTTTTACAAGCATATCAAAATCAGCAACAAGCACCAAGTTTAGAAGATATTAGGGAATTTAATCAAATAATAAAAAATAGAGCCCCTTTAATCAAAAAAGCAATTCTTGATCCAAACAGTATTAAAAATGATAAAAAAGAATTAGATGATAAACCTAATCAAGATTTAATAGAAAATAAATCATAAAAAAAATACGAGTTAGAGTTCAATAATGTATATTTTAAAAAATATCAAATCAGTACAGTTTAATTCCGATAATTATAATTAAAAATCATGAAAATAGATGGTAGTAAAATTATTTTTGTGTTAGGGGTTACTACAGCAGTAGGAACAGCAGCTGTAGCATTGTTTTTTGCAATTCGTTAAAGATAAATCATCAATAAAGTATTACAAAATATTGTCAGAGATAAACGAATTTAAAATTACACAGGTGATAGATAATGGTCAAATGATTCAATTGACATTAATTGAAAATGTTTCAACTGAACCAATTTCGCAAAAACAAATGATCATTGAAAATGTTTCAAAAAAACTCGATTCAGAAACTAAAGAACAAGTAATGCCATTATTAGAAGCAATTTTGCAAGCTCAGCCAACAGTTAATATCAAAACATATCAACAAACACAAATTACAATGGCCATGCCAAAATCCAGATATAACAACATTGGAAGACCTCAAGTTGGAAATACAATTGAGATAAATTTAAGAAAACTCTAAAGATGTGAATTTACATCATTGATAGAATACAACGGTAAAGAACAAGTCAAATTTTTACAAACAAAAACAGAAGTTTTATCTTCAAAAGATTTTCCTGTAAAAAAAGAAATTTCAGATAAATGTGATAATTGATTAGAATTGTTAATTGTTACAATAAAGGAATTGGGTAGATAATCATTAAGAATAGATTTACAAAGTTCAGAATTTTCTGTATTGATAATAGTAATTTCTGAAGGTTTTTCTAAATAGATACAAAGCGTGTTTAAGAGATATCCATATCCAAAGGGGTTTTCTGCAGCCGTTTGCGCCTGAGATTCTAAAATTTTTCTTGTAATCTCAAGAAAATGTTGTTCCTGAGATAAATGATACAATCTAAGCATTAGAAAAGAAGAAACTGAATTTCCAGATGGGAGAGACAAATCATAATTGCTTTTTGGTCGAATGATTAATTTTTCATGATTATCAGAAGTCATAAAAAAACTATTATTTTTAGAATCCCAAAAGTGGTTTATCAAATAATTTCCTAATTTTAAAGAAAGATTAAGATATTTTGGGTTAGGTTCAATTTCAAAAACATCAAGTAATGCATTTGCAAAATAAGAATAGTCCTCAAGAAAACCATCAATTTTTGCAGTTCCATTTTTATAAGTTCGTAATAATTTTTCATCTTTAAAAAGAGTAGTTTCAATAAAATCAATACAAGTTTTTGCAGCATTTAGATATCGAGAATCATTTGTTACACGATAGCCCTTTGCAAATGCGGTTATCATTAAAGAATTCCATGAAACTAAAATTTTATCATCCAATCCAGGAGATACCCTAGCAGAACGAATTTTTAATAATTTTTCAGAGCATGTGTTTAAAATCTCTTTAACCTTATCTTCTGAAATACCAAAATTAAAAGCAACAGTTGAAATGTTAAGATTATTACACAAAATATTATTTCCCTCCCAATTTCCCCCATCAGTTACATCATAATAAAGACAAAAAATATCTGCATCGCTTCCAAGAATTTCTTTTATTTCATGTTTTGTCCAAACATAAAATTTTCCCTCTATTCCTTCAGAATCTGCATCATATGCAGAATAAAATCCACCCTCAGATGAAGTCATTTCACGTAAAACAAAATCAAGTGTTTTTTGTAATACATCAAGATAGAAAGGATCTTTTGTTATCTGATATGCTTCAACATAATTCACTGGAATTAGAGCATTGTCATAAAGCATTTTTTCAAAATGAGGAACTAGCCATTGTGTATCAGTAGAGTATCTATGAAATCCACCTCCAATTTGATCAAATATCCCACCTTTTGCCATTTTTTTGAGAGTTTTGAGCGCAAATTCATTGAATTTAGAGAGTCCTGAAAGCTTTGCATAACGAAACAAAAATGAAATGTTTGCAGCATTAGGGAATTTTGGAGCAGAACCAAATCCACCAAAAAAAGAATCACCTAATTGATACAAATTCATTGCTGCCTCATCAAGAAGAACACGTTCTAATTTTGAGTGGAGATTAGTTTCTGGTTTATGTAATGCATTAAGAAAATTCTCAGCTGATTTTTCAATATCTTTTGGTTTTTCTTTCCAAGATTGGGATAATTGTCTACAAATACTTCCAAACCCAGGACGTCCATAAGAATCCAATACTGGAAAATAGGTTCCTATGTAGAATGGTTTTTGATCAGGAGTAAGAAAAATACTCAAGGGCCAACCACCTTGTCCAGTTGCTATTTGACAAACTTTTTGATAAATATCATCAATGTCAGGTCTTTCTTCTCTGTCAACTTTTATGTTTACAAAATTTTCATTCATGAATTTTGCAACTTCTTCATTTTCAAATGATTCGTGTGCCATTACATGACACCAATGACAAGCACTATACCCAATACTAAGAAAAATTGGTTTGTTTTCATCTTTTGCTTTTTTTAATGCAGTGTTATTCCAACCATACCAATCAACAGGATTGTGTACATGTTGAAGTAAGTATGGACTTGTTTCATGAATAAGATGATTTTCAACCATGATTAATCAGATTTCTTATAATATTTGTACCTAGTTGGCCTAACCCCAAATTCCTCGTCCTTCTGTTAATTCATAAATTCGAACATTAATTTTTTTCAATAACTTTACTTTAGATTTATGAGCTTTTTTATCATGACTGTAATCTTTTTTTACAACTAATTCTTGTAATCTACTTAATTGTTCTAATGAGAGATTTTTAAATTCATTTTTAGAATTTGTGA
>JAPYTM010000078.1 GCA_029941825.1 Candidatus Nitrosopumilus sp. | reverse complement strand
ATTTTAGCTCCACTGAATTTTTTCTCATATTGAAATAGTGCAGAGTCACCATTTTTTTGTACATTATTAATAATAGATTGAACAATTTTCTTATTTTTTTGAGGCTGTTTTGGAATAATGGAGGCTGCAAAAGACGAGAGATTAGTTACTTTGATAATTTTTATCAATTTTCTTCATCACGTTTTATCTCTTCAAGTTCCAAGATTTGTCTTGGTTCATGAACTACGACTCCTTGAGCAATCTTTCGCAGTTTAGGGATAAGTTTGTGAAATTCTTCTTTTTTAATTACAGTGTTTACACCAAACCATCCATCTTCACTTAGTGGAGATATAGTTGGTCTTTTGAGAGATGGCATCTGTGATAGTAGTTTCTTTAGATTCTTCTCCTCAACGTTAAGATAGATGTGGAGATATTTTCTTCCATTTACTGCACCTCTCATTAAAGTAACAATATCAAATATTTTTTCACGTTTTTTTGGATCTTTGAGTGATTTTTTGTTTACGATTAAATGAGCAGTTGAAGTTAATACCTCATCTACAATTTTTAGTTTATTTTGTTTTAGAGTAGTTCCAGTTTCAGTAACATCCATTATTGCATCAACATCTTCTGGAGGTTTGGCCTCTGTTGCACCAAAGGATAAATGAATTTGGACATTTTTGTTATTTCCAAGTCTAACCCAAGGAGTAACAATTAGTGGATCTTTTGTGCCATAATATTTTTTATAAGATTTTAGTTGTTTTAGAAATTTTGATGCAGTAGTTAGATATTCAGAAGATATTCGAAGTGTCTTTTTCTTTTTCCCATAGTCTGCAACCATTTCATCAAGATTTTTGTAACGATATTTATCAGGAAATGCAACTACTAGTCTAATTTTACCATACTCTAAATCCAAAATAGATTCAACATCAGAATTAGTTTCCTCTACCCAGTCTTTTCCAGTAATACCTACATCATACAATCCTTCAGCTACAAGGGTAGGAATCTCTTGTGGACGAAGCATCTTAACTGTAATACTTGGATCATCCAAGTATACACGATAAGTTCTACTTTTGCGATTAACTCTAGTCCAAGCTTTTTCTAATAATTTGAAAGTAGCATCTTCTAAACTTCCTTTAGGGATTGCAAATTTTACATTAGACATTTTTGATTTTTCCACTTTTTAGTGATATAATTGCATTTTTAAATTTGCTTGAGTAGTTCTTTAGCCCCATCAAGTGAAATTTTCTTTTCTTCAATCATTTTTTGAACAATTTCATCTATTTGTTGAGATGTAGCACCAGCAGATGATGCCAAATTTCTTGCATGTAATCGCATGTGTCCCTTTTGAATTCCTTCAGTAGAGAGAGCATGAATTGCACTAAAATTTTGAGCCAAACCAGTAGCAGTCATTACACATGCAAGTTCTTGAGCAGATGCTACTCCTAAAATTTTTGTGCAAACTTTGGCTACTGGATGAACAGTAATGATTCCACCAACAATTCCAACAGAAAGTGGGATTTCTAGTTCTCCAATTAGATTACCCTCACTATCTTTACTCCACAAACTAAGAGAACGATATTGTCCTGATTTTGCAGCATATGCATTAGCTGCTGCCTCAATTGCACGACTGTCTTGACCTGTTGCATTAGCTACTGATACGATTCCATTTAGGATTCCTTTGTTGTGAGTTACTGCTCTATACACATCATTATTTGCAAACTCAAATGCCTTGATAATATTATCAACTACTGATTCGCCTCCAACTGCCTCTTTTTCAAAAACTGCTCGGGCTTTAACAATTCGTCTTGTAGAATAGTTTGATAGTATTCTGAGTAGTGTTTTTCCACCAGTAATTTTTTCAATTAAAGGAGAGACTGCTTCACACATTGTATTTGTAATGTTTGCACCCATTGCATCTCCAACATCAATTAGTAATTCAACAATTAGCATTTTGCCTGATGGCGTATCAATTGTTTTACATGTGATTTCTTTTGCACCTTTATTCATTTTAGGCAATGATTTACTTTTAGAATTAGCTAGATTGATAATTTCATCTGAAGAGTTTGTAATTTTTTGAATTGCAGATTCATCAGCATCTAAAACTTGTATTTGACCAATGCTGTATGATTCATCAGCAGTTACCTCAAATCCACCTTTAATTCGTGCAATTTTTGCCCCCTTGGAGGCTGCAGCAATTACTGAGGGCTCCTCAATTACCATAGGAATTAGATAGTCTTTACCATTAATTGTAAAATTAGTTGCAACACCTAATGGAAGTGAAAACGTACCAATTGCATTTTCTACCATCTTATCTGCATTTTCATATGAAATACCACCATTCTCATTTTGTAAAATATTGAGTTCATCAGAAGATAGATTTGCAAAAGTTCCAACAATGTCTAGTCTTTCTTTTCGAGATTTTTCAAAAAGTTTTGAGATTGACGAGTCTGGCATTTTATTTTAGTATCCTTATTAGTTTATCATCAGTTCTATCTGGAAAACCTTTTCCATCAGTATTTGAAGTGATTACATAAAGACTACCATCAGGACCCTCCACCACATCACGAACACGACCAATACCACTAAGAATAGATTTTTGGGAACTCAACCCTTCTTCAAAATCTACTTGGTAAAGATTAGCAGTATTCATTGATGCTAAAATGAATGGAAATTCAAAATCAAGTTTGTCTCCAGAATAAAATAAAATCCCTCCAGGTTCTATAGAAGGATCATAGCAAATTATGGCATCCTCAAAATTTGAATTACCTGAACATTGTTGTTCAGGCCAACCATAATTTTTTCCAGCTAAAATAAGATTAATTTCATCGTTTTTTTCTGGACCAACTTCTGCAACATACAAGTTACCATTATCATCCCAAGTCATTCCTTGTGGATGTCTATGTCCCAATGAATATACTGGAGAGTCTGAAAATGGGTTATCCTTAGGGATTGTACCATCATCATTTAGTCTTAAAATTTTTCCAGATAAAGAATTAAGATCTTGTGGAAGATGAGATGAATCAGAAGTGGCACCAGTACCTACATATAATTTTCCATCAGGTCCGAATTTGATAAATCCCCCATTAGTAAATGATGAAGCTGGTATTTTATCAAAAATGATTTGAGCAGTTTGTAATTTATTTTCTGATTCAGTAATTTGTATTATTTTATTCCACAAAACTCCATTATCATAATATGTCAAAAATACATAGAGTAAATGATTATTTGAAAAGTCTGGATGAAGTGTAATTCCCAATAATCCACCATCAAAAACATTAACTGTACGAAATGTAGCTAAAGGTGATTCAAGTAGAATATTATTTTCAATTACTCGAATTAGCCCATCTTTTTCTGTAACAAAAATTCTATCATCAGAAATTGCAATTGCTCGAGGTTTGTCAAGATTTTCAGCTAAAATAGTTACAAATTCATTTTCAGAACTTGAAGTAGGTTTTGGTAATGGAATAGGATCTGTTGGTGATGTTAAAACAAATACTGAAAAAACTACAGCTACAACTACAACAATGATTTGAATTTTCTTATCCACAAAAAGTTAATCTTTTGAAATCCTATTAATTACTTTAAAAATTTGATAAAGCGTATATACGGTAGATCATCTTTTATCGATTAGCGGGGTGGGGAAGTCAGGTCATCCCGGCGGGCTCATAACCCGCAAATCAGTAGTTCAAATCTACTCCCCGCTACTTAATTTCTATAAACACAAAACCATGAAAGAGATTTATCAAAATCTGATTTTTTATTAGTTATTCCTATTCGTTGTGAAGGTCTTGTAAGATGCCTATGTGCAGAAATTTTTGGAATGTATAATTGCTTTTTGATTTTTCTTGGAATTTCAACTGTAATTTTTTTAGAGTGTTTTTTTCCACAACGAATGCATTGAAATCCCTGATTCTGGCCTTTTGATTTCATTTTTTTATTACATTTTTTGCAGAAAGGATTAGTTATTGAGAAATTTTTTTCTAGAGAAATAATTTCAAAAAATTCAAGATTAATAATTCTAGGATAATTTTTTGAAGCTTTTCTCACTCCGCCTCCTACACATATCTCATCTCCTTTAATCAAATTTGAAGCAATAGTAGAGATACCTGTGGGTTTGTAAACAGCACACCAAAACTCATGATTTTTAGAAAGAATTTTAAAAAAGACATGACCACCTTTTTCAATTTTTGGCATATTTGATACAATGCCAGTAATTTTTCCAGATGAGTAAGGTTTCATAGTTTCAAAATTTAATTCATTTTTCAAGTGATCACCAGTACCTTGATTAGATTTGAAGATCATGTAACCATCTAATTTTTCATCAGTTTTTAGAATTTTAGTCGCATAAAGTAATGAATCTACATTTTCTCCACGTACACCATAAAAAACTGGATCAGGACCATGTGGAGTAATTAAAACTCGTCCTCTTTTTGTATCAAAACTGTTAAACGTATGTGGGAAAGTTTTTTCCTGCATAATTTTTACGCTACTAGCAGAAAGTTTTCTTTGTTTTCCAAATTTCGATTTTTTTCTATAGCTTAGTAATTCCAATGTGTGATCTTCAAAATTATACCCTATTGCACCAATAGCACCAACTAATCCTTGACCATTTCCTTGATAAAAAAATTCAAGGTTATTTTTTTCAGCAAATTTTTTTGCAATATTTCTATTAATTAATTGCCACAAAGCTAAATTACTAAAAT
>JAPYTM010000077.1 GCA_029941825.1 Candidatus Nitrosopumilus sp. | reverse complement strand
ATATCTCCAAAAGATGCAAAAGAAACTTTTTCAACAAGTGGTTGAAATGCTTTTCTATATTTTGGATTAAATGTTAATGATAAAGCTCCAAAAGATTTTCCATGGTATGATCCTTTCATTGCAACCATCCCTTTTTTCCCTGTAAACTTTCTTGCAAATTTCATTGCAGCTTCTATAGCTTCTGCTCCACTATTGTTCAGATGAACTTGTGTGAGTCCTTTTGGAGCTAATCCAATAAGTGTTTTCAAAAACTCTTCTCTTGTTTTATTGTATAGTGAACTATGAACTGTAATAATTTTTTCAAGTTGTTCTTTTATTGCATTATTCACTCTTTGATTTTGATGACCTACTAATGCTACACCATATCCGCCCATACAATCGATGTATTCTTTTCCGTCAATATCCCATACATGTGCTCCAACTCCTTTTTCAATTGTAACTGGAAATCTTTGATAGAGATTTCCCATAAATTGATCTTCACTCATGTTCAATCACCGTACAATTCTCATGTGCAATTGCTGCTGATATTGGATTTTCTTTTTGACCATTTGCAATAATGGCTTCTTTAACACCCATGTCTAATGCTTCAGTAGATGCCAAAATTTTCTTTTCCATTCCAGGTCCAATTTTTGGTCTAATTTCTTTTGCTTCGGCCAATGTTAGTTTGGGAACTAGTTTATCATCCATTAATAGTCCATCCACATTTGTGATGAATAATACTTTATCACTGCCAACTTTTCCAGCCACATATGCTGCAGCTCTATCCCCATCAATATTGAGAAATTCTGATTCCTCACTAATTGCGATAGGTGAAATGACAGGCGTGAGTCCTTGTTTTAAGAGTGATTTGATAAATTCAGAATTTACTTCTCTAATTTTTCCAGTATATCCGCCATCAATTGCTTGTTTTCGACCTTTTTCATTGACTATGAGTAGCCTCTTCTTTCTATCAGCTTGTATAATTTTAGCATCAACTCCTGAAAGACCAATTGCATTAATGCCATTTTTCTGAAGCATTTGAACAATTGTTTTATTAATTCTACCAGACATTACCATTGTAAAAATTTCTACAGTTTCTTTATCGGTGTATCTACTTTTGATTCCACTTGGAGATGTAACAAATTTTGGTTCTTTACCTAATTGTTTACAAACTTTAGTAACCTCTTTTCCTCCACCATGAACTAAAATTACACCTTCTGATGCTATAATTTTTTTAATATCTGTAATTGTACTTGGATGTAAATTATCTACCACACTACCGCCAATTTTGATTGTGATCATTTCTAAACTGGAGTTAGTGGAGTGTATCTTAATCCGCTCATTTCATCAAAACCACACATTACATTCATGTTTTGAATAGCAGAACCTGCTGCACCTTTCATTAAATTATCTGATGCTGATAAAGCAATTAGTCTATTGTTATCTTCATCCAAATCAAATCCAATATCACAAAAGTTTGAACCAACTAAGAATTTTGGATCTGGGAATTTGTACAATCCTTTCTTGTCTCTAATTAGCCTGATGAATTTTTCTTCTCCATAAGCTTGACGATATAATTTCCACAATTCTTTTTCGTCAATATCTTTTTTCATAAATGTATGATTTGTACATAAAATTCCACGAACTACATCAACAGCATGTGGACTCATTGAAACACGAATTTTCTTTCCTGCAATTTGACTGAGTTCTTGTTCAATTTCACCTGTGTGTCTGTGTTTTGCTGGTTTGTATGGTCTGATAACTCCTGCTCTCATTGCATGTGCAGTTCCTGAACCAGAACCTGCACCAGAAGAACCAATTTTAGAATCAACTATGATGTGCTCTGTATCGATAATATCATTTCTGATTAATGGTGCTAGTGCCAAAATTGAAGTTACTGCCATACATCCTGGACAAGAAACAAGTTGTGCTTTTTTGATTTCCTCTCTGTGTAATTCAGGAACTCCAAAAACTGATTTTTCTAAATAATCTGGATGTGGATGTTCCCATCCATACCATTTGTCATATGCTGCTTGATCATGTAATCTGTAATCTGCACTCAAATCAATTACTTTCATTCCTCTGTCATAGAGTGCTTTTACAATTTCAGTTGCAGTTCCATGTGGGACTGCAGTAAAAACTACATCACATTTGTCAGTTAATTTATCATAATCCATCTCTGAGAAAGTAAGATCTGTAAATCCTTTCAAACTTGGTTGTATTCTGTGGAGATATTCCCCAACATGTTGTCTTGATGTAACCATGGCAATTTCAACATCTGGATGGTTTACAAGAAGACGAAGTGTTTCTCCTCCTACGTAACCTGAAGCTCCTACTACTCCTACTTTCATGATAAACCTCCTCGTAATGAAGTATAATTTATTTCCTAACGAAATTTAGGGCAAATTCTATCATTTCTTTTGGAATATTTCGTTTTGCAACTTTAGTTAACCCTTTGAATTCTACTGTATTATTCACTTCATGTACAACTAGACCATTTTGTTCATCTTCCATCATATCAATTCCTAAAATTCCTCCACCCATGGCTTTTGATGCTTTTACAGCCATATCCTCCATTTCTTTTGTGATCTCACAAAGTTCTGGCTCTGCTCCTAGTGCAATATTTGTCTTAAAACCACCTGATGATTTTCTATACATAGCTGCAATTGGTTCATCACCAACTGTGATTACTCTGATATCTCTTGGTGGTCTTTTGATTAATTCTTGTAAATAGTATATTCTATCATGAGGACTATCTGTAATGTCTCTAATTTCAAAAATTGCATCCATTGTATCTCTGTCTTTAATTGACATTACACCTCTTCCCCAACTTCCAATTAGTGGTTTAATCACTAGTGGGTATCCAACTTTTTCTATATTTTCTGCTGCACTTTCACTTGAAAATGAAAAATATGTTTTTGGAGTCGGAATGTTATTTTTTTTTAAAAGTAAAGTCATAAACATTTTGTTTCCACAAATATTTGCAACATCAAATTTGTTTAGTACTGGAACATTCATGAATTCTAGACTTGCAGTAAAATGAAGTCCTCTAAAATAACTAACACATCTTTCTAAAACAACATCACCAAAGTCAAAGTCTTCTTTTTTACTATCAGTGTTCACTTGAGTGGTTTTTGCATCTAACATCACTGCATCGTGTCCTAGTTCTGATGCTTCTTTTTGAAGCATCTTTTCTTCCGTTCTTAAACGGTCAAACACAATGCATATTTTTGACATTACTCTCCCCAGTCTTCGCCAACACTTTCTGCTTGTTTTAGCTCAATATTTGATCCCTCTTTTTTTGAGATTTCATAGTCAGCACCACAATCAGGACAGGAGACTATTTCTCCAACTGAGGCATCGTCTGGAATGTTTAATGTTGCATCACATTCTGGGCAGTTCATGTTTTTTTTGACCTTTTCTTTTGTAATTTATTAGCTTCTGTTGACTGCATTCCCCATAATTCTACAAACCCTTTAGCTAATCTTTGATCAAATGTCGACTCTGATCCATATGTGGCAATTTCATGACTATACAATGAGTTCTCAGATTTTCTTCCAACAACTCTCAAACTTCCTTTGTACATTTTGAGTTTCACAACTCCTGATACTGGCTTTTGTGATGCCTCAATGAATGCATCCAAATCTGTTTTGAGAGGATCTTGCCAAAGCCCTGAATATACCAAGTATGCCCATTCATCATCTATTTGAGATTTGAATTTGTTTTCATGTTTAGTATGGACCATCTTTTCTAAATCGGCATGTGCTTCAATTAGACAGGTAGCTGCAGGAGTTTCATATACTTCTCGAGATTTAATTCCAACAACTCTATCTTCAATATGATCAATGATACCTACACCAGAATCACCTGCTTTTTTGTTAATGTATTCAATTAGTTTTTGAGATTCCATTGTTTTCCCGTCTACTTTTACCGGAACACCTTCCACAAATTCTATTTCCAAATATGTTGGTTTGTCTGGCAAGTCTTTTGTTTTAACCCAAATGAATGCATCATCCGGTGGTTCATTGTATGGATCTTCTAATACCCCACCTTCTATTGCACGACCCCACAAATTTTGATCAATACTAAATCTTTTTGCTACAGAATCAATTTCAATTCCATGTTTTTTAGCAAATTTTAATTCTGTATCTCTATCTAAATTCTTATCTCTAATTGGAGCTATAATTGGTAAGTCTGAACCTGAACGTAATGTAATATCAAATCGCACTTGATCATTTCCTTTACCTGAACATCCATGTGCAAGTGATGACACTTTTTCTTTTTTTGCTATTTCTAAAACTTTTTCAGCAATTAATGGTCTTGCTAGTGCTGTTGCAAGACAATATTTTTTTTGATATAATGCATTTGCTTTAATTGATGGAAAAATGTAGTCTTTCACAAATTCTTTTCTTGCATCAATGTTGTAGTGTTTTTTCACACCAAGCTTTTTTGCTTTGGCTGCAATTTTTTTAGTATCATCACATTGTCCAACATCAACTGTTACAGTAATGACATCCATATCATGTTCTTCTTGTAGGTATTTTACAACAACTGAAGTATCCAATCCTCCAGAAAATGCAAGAATTCCTTTTTTAGTCATAAAACATCTTTTCGGTTGTATTTTGGAATTTATCTTTTGTGTTGGGCTCAAATTTCTTTTTTTAAAAAAAATCTCTGACTAGCTTGAGCTAAAATTCGATGATTATTTAACCGC
>JAPYTM010000076.1 GCA_029941825.1 Candidatus Nitrosopumilus sp. | reverse complement strand
ATGTAACTATGGATATTCATAGAATTTTTAGATTACCTGGTTCTATTAACAGCAAAAGTGGTCTTACAAAAATTTTCTGCAAAGATTTAACAAAATTTGATCCATACACTGACGCGTCTTTTCTAAGTGATGATTCTGTAGAAATTTTTGCAAATTGCCCAATAGAATTTAAATTAAAAAACAAAAAATTTGGACCATATTCCAATGAAAAAGTAACAATTCCAACATATGCCGCAGTCTATATGATTTGCAAAAAATTAGCAATAATAGCTTAATTTTGCTGGTAAGACATTAATTTACCAAATCACAACAAAATTCGATTTTGTATAGTGCCTCCACTGATAAGCAGACTCCACCACCTGATACTGGAAAATTCATCAGATTAGCCATTATTGCTATTATTGGAATTGTAATCTTTGTTACTGTAGGTAATCAGGCAGTAGTTTTATCCATGAATTTTACTGAATTTGGTGAGCAATTTACTAAACCTCTCTTTTACACCCTTGTATCTACAGTAATTCTATCTGTAATTGCACTTGTACGTGTAAATATTTCTGGAAGATCTTCAATTTTTTGGTATGCCATTAGTACTGCAATAGGATTTCTTGGAAGTGGTGGACGACAACCTATCTCTAGTAATATTCCAAGTTTTAAAGATTACAAAATAAGTCATTTACAATTTGTCATATGGCAAATTACTAAAATTTTACTTTTTGGAGCATTTTTTGCAAATATTATGTTTGGATTTGCAGCAATGTCATTTATTGGTGGTGATTCTTTAGGCATTGAACATTTACCAAATTTATTTTCTTTACCTTTTGTAACTCCTGATTCTGATCCAAATTATGCAGCTGAAAAAGTTGTCCCAATGATTCCTGTTTTGGTAATATTGATTCCACCAATCCTTGGAGCAATTGGTTTACGTTTAGTTTTGTATGTTGGAATTCATAGAATTATCAATGTAATCACTTTATTTCTTAAAGATTCTGATGATGGAAAACCAAGATATCTAAATTATGTTTCAACAATTGAGGGAATAATTGGTATTGGTATTCTTTGGGCAGGTTTTAATCTATTCTTTACTGATCAGATTGATTACAATACACGATATCTAATTGGAGGTATTCTTTTCATAGGTTTTTCATTAATTGCATTTTCATTAGTTGATAGAATTAGAGCACGTGTTCTAACTCATATGTTTAAGCGAGA
Organism: Candidatus Nitrosopumilus sp.; assembly: GCA_029941825.1. Taxonomy (GTDB): domain Archaea; phylum Thermoproteota; class Nitrososphaeria; order Nitrososphaerales; family Nitrosopumilaceae; genus Nitrosopumilus. Next base: position 3,498 of record JAPYTM010000076.1, on the reverse strand, counting down.
TGTATACATTAGAATTCTAACAATCGTTGCAATTGCAATAATTATTGTAGGAATAATTTCTGTTAACAACAGTATTGCCGATGCAAAGAAGATAGAATTTTTGGGACCATACACAGCTCAACAAATTGGAGTAAATCGATATCTTGGAGAATTAAATAATGTACAGGAAAATATTCATGATGTTCAACTAACATCTGTTTCTCTAAATAATATCAATAATTATGTACAACAAAATAGTGATGTTCTTGATGTAATTCGAGTTTGGGATTGGGAGGCAGCTTTTGCCAAATTAAAGCCTGAGATAGGACTTATCCCATATGTAGATTTTGAGGATAATGATATTCTTCGTTTTAACAATACTTTGTATTGGACTGCTTCAATGAAACCAATCCTTCCAACATCTGTAAGCGCTGAAAATAGATGGTATAACGAGCATTTAGTATACACTCACGTTCCAAATGGATTCCTCACTCTTGAAGCAACTGATGGTCAGATTGTTGATAGCAGTAAATTCTTCAAACAAAGAGAAATTTACTATGGTGAAGGTGGATTATTTGAACAAACTTGGTCTGGTTTTCCTAATTCCAGAGATTCAACTAGTGCAGAGCTTGGGGGTGCATTTTATTCAGGTGCAGGAGGATTGGATGTTTCTCCACCACAAAGTTGGGCCTTTGAGCCAAACTTTTTGCTTTCATTCCCAACTGAATCAGTCCACATTATGAGATACAAAGATGTACATGATAGAATGGAAATTCTATATCCTTACTTCCTTTATGATTTGTTTGGAAAAGAATTAGATTCTGTTCCTGTTACTGATGGAGAAAATTCGTACTGGCTTATTCCATTGATTGTTGGATTTGATACACGTGATGTTCCTTGGTCTGTTGGCAATCCCTATTTACGTTTAGTAGGTTATGCATTAGTTGATTCCTATAATGGTGATATTCAATTACTAAGGACTGGTGATGATTTCTTTACAGAAATATTTGCTAGTCAATATTCTGATCAATTCAAACCAATACCCTTTTGGTTAGAAGAACAAGTTAGATACCCAGCTGAATTATTTAATTGGAAAACTGAAATGTACAATATTTACCATGTAACAAATGTTGAGACATTTATTCAAGCCAATGAATTCTATGAAATTCCACGTGGATTGGATACCTATTATGTTGAAGCAAAACCTCCTGGTTTTGAACAAATTGAATTTCTAGGATTACTATCATTGGAATTACGAGGATCTCAAGGTAGAAATCTTGCAGGATATATGATAGTTGAAAATGATCTTGCAAATCTAGGAAATCTACAATTTTATGAAGTTCCGCTAGATTCTACAACTAAATTAATTGGTCCAACTGCTGTTAGAGAAGCACTTGATAGAGACCCTGATTTCGCTCAACTAAAAACACTTTTGAGAAATCCAAGAATTGGTGATAATATCTTATATCGTGTGGGTGATCATGATGTTTACTTTATTCCAGTTTATACTGCAGGTGCTGGTGGTGTAGTTGCTCAACTAGGTACAATTGCAGCTGTAGGTGCAGCATTTAATGGTGAATATTTTGTTGGGTTGGGTGAAACTCAAGAAAAAGCGTTTGAAGCATATTTGAAGAAAGTTTCTGGAGTATCATCTATTGCAACAGTAGTTGACAATGATTATGTTGAACTAGTTAGAAGTGAGAGAATTGATATCATAAAATCTGTATTTGAAGAAAATGATATTACAATTGCTGAACCAACCACTGTTCAGGTTCAATTATCATTTAATGAAGGAGCATTATTCTTCTTTACTGAAAATGATCGTATAGGTACTGAAGAGTTTTTGTCTCAATTTATTGATGATTTCGTGAAACCACGTAGTGATAGAATATTCATGTGGCATGAAGAAAATAATCTCAATATTGGAGCAATATTTGTTAAAGATGGAATATCTGAAATGCATTATGTTTCAATTGAGGTAGGTAACTAATTGCTTCTTGTTGTTGATAATGGTTCTATTTACACAAAAAATTTAATTGAATTTCTAAACAAAAAAAATATTCTATTTGAAATACAAACTCCTCATCTTTTAAATTTAAATTTACTTAAAAATTACGGTTTTGTAATTTTATCTGGACGAAGACAAAATGAAAAAAAAATTAATGAAATAAATTCTAAAATTATTGTTTATTCTATTAAAAATAATATAAAATTACTAGGAATTTGTTATGGTGCAGAAATCTTAGCTCTCACTTTGGGAGGAACAATTAGAAAAATTTCATTATTTCAAAAAGGAAATGAAACAATTAATGTTTTGAGAGAAAATTTAATCTCGAGTGATTCTCTAAATGTATTTGAAAGTCATAGATTTGAGATATCTAAATTACCCGATAAATTAATTCCAATTGCTGAATCAAATAATTGTAAATACGAAATCATCCAATATGAAAAAAAACCAATTTTTGGGACTCAATTTCATCCAGAAATGAGTTCAGATGGTCATGATTTAATTGATAAATTTTGTTCACTCTGATTGATTTTATATAACTCTGGAAATTTGTTTCACTAATGGAACCAGAGAATCATAAATTACTGTTGCCTCTTGTAGATGAAGAAAATATTTGTCTCCCGTTGCCTATTAACGTAGTATCAAAATATTGGAATATTGAATTACCTATGGCTGAAGCCATAGAAACTGCAAAAAAATATTCAGGATTTGATGGTAGTATTTTAATTGAAGGAATAGAATCTGCTGAAAGACATGGTTTAACATGTAAAATAGTTCATTCATCATTATCTGAATTAAAAAAAATTATTGATTCTGGAATTCCACCAATTGTTATTCTTCCAGGAATTCCTGAAATTACACAACATGCATCTATTATTACTGGTTATGATGATGAAGAAAACACAATTCTTCATTATATTCAGAAAGGTAATCAAAAAGGAGAACAACAAGAAGGAGTGATTCCAGAAAATATTTTTGATAAGGAATGGTCTGAAGAAGGGCGATTAATGATAATACTGGCTCCAATAGATATTTTGTCTCCTATAAAACTAGAAAATGATTCTAGTAGCAAATCAAATCGATTATGTTTTGCATCTGAGAGATTAAATGTTTTAAAGAATTTTACAGAAGCCCTTGACTCATTAAAACAAGCAATAGAACTTGATCCTAACAATCCAACTACTTTACATCTATTGGGTTCAATACTAAATGAACAAAATTCTTCTGAGTGTATCAAATTTTATGAAAAATGTTTAGAAATAAACAATAGATCTTATCTAACTTACAATGGTCTTGGAAATTTTTATCTCAAAACAAATCAATTTGAAAAAGCAGAAGATTACTATACCAAAGCAATAGAACTTGATCCAAAAAGATCTGCTAAAATTTATAAAAATCGTGCTTATCTTAGAGAAAAACAAAATAAAAATTTTGATGCAAAAGAAGATCTCAAAAATTATTTGAAATATTTCCCTCAAGCTTCAGATAGAGGAATAATAGAACAAGCAATT
>JAPYTM010000075.1 GCA_029941825.1 Candidatus Nitrosopumilus sp. | reverse complement strand
TTAAAGCACATTCAAAACCACAAAAAACTAAAAAATAATTTGTTGTAAATTTGGAACAAAATAAAATAACCTTTTTTTTGTGACTAAAATAACGAGAAATATATAGCCTAGTCAGAGATTTTATCAAGATGGCAAAATACAAGTCAACAACTGAAGTTCTAAAAATTATCAAGAACAAGGAGCAAATTCGTAACTTTGGTGTTATTGCTCACGTTGACCATGGAAAAACCACAATGAGTGATAGTCTTTTGGCATACTCTGGAATTATTGCACCATCTGCAGCAGGCAAGGCTTTGGCAATGGACTTTGACAAAGAAGAACAAGCAAGAGGAATTACAATTTATCAGGCAAATGTTACTTTACATTTTACTCAAAAAGATAAAGAATATGTTATCAATATGATCGATACTCCTGGACACGTAGACTTTAGTGGAAGAGTAATTCGTAGTCTTAGAGCAATTGATGGTGCAGTAGTAGTATGTGATGCAGTGGAGGGAATCATGACTCAAACTGAAACTGTAACTAGAATGGCATTAGAAGAGCGAGTAAAACCAGTTTTGTTTATCAATAAAGTAGATAGACTCATCAAAGAACTCCGATTAACTCCTGAAAAAATGCAAGCACAGCTAGCAGAAGTTGTTTCAAATTTTAATCAATTAATTGATACATATGCAGAACCTGAATACAAAGAAAAATGGAAAGTGTCCATTCAGGATGCAAGTGTAACATTTGGTTCTGCAAAGGATAGATGGGCAATTAACACTGACTTGATGAAAGAACGAGGATTAACCTTCAAAGATGTAATTGATGCTTATCAAAATGAAAAAGTTGAAGATCTTGTAGAAAAAGCTCCTCTGGCTGATGCTATACTTGGCATGGTTGTAAAACATCATCCTGCACCTCATGTGGCAGTAAAATATAGAATTCCGCAAATCTGGAAAGGTGATTTAGATTCTGATATTGGAAAAGCATTACTTGCATGCAGTGATGATGGTCCTACGATTATGATGGTTGTAAATATGGTGTTAGATGCAGCAGCTGGACCTGTTGCTATTGGTAGATTATTTTCTGGAACTATCAAAGATGGACAAACAATTCACATTATTGATGAGAAGAGAGAAGGTAGAATTCAATCTGTAAACTTTTTCATGGGGAATCAACGAGAACAAGTAGGCGAACTTGGTGCAGGAAACATTCCTGCATTATTGGGATTAGCAGATTGTAGAGCAGGAAATACCTTATCATCTGTTAAAGGTATTCAGATGTTTGAAGGTGTAAAATATGTTTCAGAACCTGTTGTTCAAATTGCAATTGAGCCAAAGCACCCAAAAGATTTACCTAAACTAGTTGACACACTAAAACAATTAACCATAGAGGATCCAAACCTTATCGTAAAAATTGATGAGGAGAGTGGTGAAACTATAATTGCAGGAATGGGTGTATTACACCTTGATGTTGCAGTTCATCGTATACAAGATACTAAATTAGAAATTATTACATCTGAACCTTTGATTAACTATAGGGAAACTGTGAAGTCTGGCTGTGAACCTGTAATGGCAAAATCTCCTAATAGACACAATAAGATTTTCATGAAAGTAGAGCCATTGGAACCTGAAATTGCACACATGCTTAGAACTGGTGAAATCAGTGATGTAAAAGACAAGGCAGTAGTAAAAGATTTGTTAAAAGGTGCTGGATGGGACACTGACACAATTAAGAGAATTATGAAACTTGATGCTCGTGGAAATATCATGCTTAATGGAACTAAAGGTGTACAATTTGTTCACGAGTCTACTGATTCTATTAATTCTGGATTTGAAGAAGTAATGAAAGAAGGGCCACTTTGTAGAGAACAGATGAGAAATTGTAAATTCACATTTACTCACTTTGTTCCCCACGAAGACACAGCACACAGAGGTTTGTCTCAACTAGGCCCTGCTTCTCGTAGAGCATGTATGGGTGCATTACTAACTGCAGGTACTGCTGTTTTAGAACCAACACTTGCAATTGAAGTTCGTGTTCCAACAGATTTAGTTGGAAATGTAGCAACTGTAATTTCTGGTAAACGTGGTAAAGTTCTTGACATGTCCCAAAAAGGTGCCTCAAGTATTGTTATTGGTGAGATTCCAGCTTCTGAAACATTTACTTTATCTGAAGCAATGAGAGGTCAAACTGCAGGACGTGCAACATGGAATACATCCTTTAAAGAATGGACAGAAGTTCCAAAATCTTTGTTAGCAGCAGCTGTCGCTGATATTAGAAAGAGAAAAGGATTAGCTCCAGACCCACCAGGTATTGGCGATTTTATAGATAAAGATTAAAAACAGAATTTTTTACTTTATCTAATCTCATTTTTTTATTAAAATAATATGATGCTGAATTTTTTTATTTTTGTTATATGCTTAGATACTGATTAATAGTCAACCTGATCTATATAGGTCGACCTAGTTATGATGAGTCATGATGAGCCTAACTTGGAGGCATATGAGCGTGAACGAATAGTATTTGAAAACATCAAAAATAATCCTGAATTACATCACAATGCATTGCTAAAATTAATTGTTCCAGAGTTTATGGCAAAAACAACTTTTGAAAAAACAAGGAATTCATTAATTGAAAAAGAAATCATCTCAGTACAAAATAAAGGCAACATGAAATTTTATTTTCTCACCCAAAATTATGAATTAAAATCACAACAACATGTTGAACGAAATACTAACAACTCTTTTCATGATTTAAAGTTAAAAATTAAGAAATTGGACACTGAATATTCTCATAAAGATATTGATGAAAAAATAACCCTTGCAAATTCTCTTTTAAGAAACTTACTCCGTACTGATAATGGATTTACTCTTTTAGATTCTATAAAAAATCCCAAAAAAACATTATACAAAGATGAACATCTGACAATTCAACAATTAATCAATCAGATCTTTGAGGTAATACGATATGACAAAGATTATGAAATTATTTTTCCTACCATTATTAGTTATCTGGAATCTGTAATGCCAAAAAACTAAACCTGTAAACTAGTATTTTATCTAGTTATTTATTCAAGTGTATTTTACTATTAATTCATGGGACTAATGTATACTCCATTTTATTTGGATTTTGAAGAAAGTGAATGGGATCAAATTTCAAATAATCCTGCAATATTTCAGACGATTAAAGATGATGTTACTTTAGATATTGAAGATATTTCTCATAAATCATACAAGCTAAATTTCAAAAAAGGTGGAAAAATAGAAATGCTATGGGTTGTAGGACGAAAATATCGTTTTATTTGGAATGATGATGATCTTCTTAATCCTATAAATTAATAACCAGAATTTTTCAAATATTTTCATGTCTTTAGAAACAGAAATTCAAAAGATTTTAAATGATTTTGAAAATACTTCATCGAAACAAATATTTGAAATTCTAAATCAAATAAAACCTCAATTCCAAAGCCCATTAATCTCAGAATACCTTCAGGGGAAAATTCAAAAAATAATCGATTTGCCTGATGAGGCTCAAAAAAAGAAACAGTGTAAGGCATTAACCCCTTATTTGGATTGGTATCTTCAAGGACTGTAAAATTATTCTGAAAATTGTTTTATTTTATTTAATGCTATTTTGATAGTTCCTAGATCCTTTTTTGCATCATCCATGTTTCCCACTAATTTTAGAAAATATTCATGTTCTGTAGTTTCTGCTTTGTGTATATCTGACTCATAACAAGATAATGCTCTTTCTAATAATGAAACATCTTCACTCAATTTACTAATCAATTGAATGTCTCCTAATCCATCTTCAATTTTTTGAATTAATTCTATTACTTTTGGATGGGTTTTCATTGCTTGTTGAGTTAAAACTGGTGCAAACATGGCAGCAGCTTCTTTTAATTCTGGACTATCCTCTATACTTCTTAATCTCTTTTTGTAGTGTTTGAGGGATTTTAAAACAATCTCATATCCTCCCTCATCTTTTAGATATATTGCACCCATCCATGTTTTTTCTGACATTTCTTAATGCTGTATTGTTTTATTGTTATAATTTAATTGTTAATTTTATCCCAAGCCTTTTTCTAACTTTATTTTTTTAATAACATCTTTAATTAATTCATCATCTTTTGTAACTAATTCTTGTAGTTTTTTCTTATATTCCTCATCTCCCCATTTTTCTAAACCTAACATTTCTTTTACTAGTTTTACAATTTCAGATTTGTTTCTCTGATGATCTCGTTTTGCTATTTCTGAATCTTCCATAATTTTTCTTTAATGGTATAAACTTAAGGGTATTGAAATTTAGTAAAAAATTACTTATTCTCAAAGTAAAACATATGATTTTTGTTATTTTTTACATGTCTGAAAAACAATTTGGAATATCTATACATCGTAATTTTCTTTTAATGGTTCTACATTTCTATTTAATAAATATAGCAATATTCCAGCTAAAGTAACCCCCATTCCACTAAGACCGATAAATGTGCCCATATTTTTGACTAGTCTTAAAACTGAATCTTTTTGACCTGACTCTATAGAGTAAAACATTACAAGACCTCCTACAAACATAGACACTCCTACAATTATCATTATTACCCCTGGTTTCATATGGATTGTATTTTTTCCTGATTAATAAATAACAAAAATTTATGAATATATAATTTTTTTTTAAAAGTTATTTTTACTAGATTTGCATATAACTAAAATAGAAATTAGATAATTGATATGCAACAATCAACACTTGGAGAAATAAACCTTAAAGAACACAAGAAAAACTAAAAAATGACTTCATTAGATTATATTTAGTAAAGACATTTTTAAATTAGAAATGGTTGT
>JAPYTM010000074.1 GCA_029941825.1 Candidatus Nitrosopumilus sp. | reverse complement strand
ATTGCAGCATTGGTTTTAGGAGGATTGTTACTAGTACTTAGCATAAAATTAGTTTACAGAACTGCGCTGGATTTAACAGACATCATATCACCTGAACTTGTAAAAAATGTCAGAGAGATCACAGATTCAACAGATGGAGTCATTGAGACAAATCAAATACTTATGAGAAGATCAGGGGACATAATTTTTGCAGATGTAACTATTTCCTTAAGAGGGGACACTAGTTTCGACAAGGCACATGAAATTAGCAATAATGTTGAGAAAAATATAAAAAATAAAATTTTAAATTCATCCATCACGATTCATTTTGAGCCAAATTGGAAAAAAGTTCCATTAGATGTGAAAATTTTAGAGATTGTCAAAAATGTCAAAGGAGTAAAAGGAATTCATAATGTTAGCACACATAAAACTAAAGGGAGAACATACTCAAACTTGCATGTAATGGTGGATAGGGAAATTAATCTTTCATCAGCCCATAAAATTTCGGAAGTTGTTGAACAGAAAATTCAAACAGGGATACCAGAAATCAAACACACCACTATTCATTTAGAACCATTTGTCACAGTTTCAAAAGAATTCAATTGGGAAGACAAAGTAACAGAAGAAAAAATACAGACAATATTAGAAAAGTATCAGGAGATCAAAAAGATTGGGCGCATAGTGTCTTTAAAATTTGAAAACATTCTCAAAATAGACATTGATTGCTCATTTGATGGAGATCTGACAATTGAGAAAGTTCATGATTTGACATCAAGTATAGAACATGCCATTAGAACAGAGATTAAAAATGCTGTAATTACAATTCATCCAGAACCGAATTAAATCAAAATACTTGTTAGATACATAACTAACATCCCTACAGCAATACCAGAAATTACTGCAGCACTGGATAAATTTTTGTCACCTTCGTCTCTAATCCATTTCATTAAAATCACTATCACTTGGAATATTGCACCAGCACCTATTGCAAGAAAAATTACTGAAGTAAATGGAGAGTAAACAAAACCACCTACCCACGCTCCAAAAATGGCAGGAGAACCTGCAATTAATCCCAGTGCTACAAGTTTTCCTATCAATGCTTTTCCTACCAATCCTTTTCCTTTGGACATTGGTGCTGCAATAGCAATTCCTTCAGTAGTATTGTGTAAAGCAAATCCTACAATTAGAAATGTACTAAATGCAATGGAGCCTAAACCAACAGCTGCACCAATGGCTAGTCCTTCACCAAAATTATGTAATCCGATTCCAATAGAAATCATCAGTGCAATTGCAACAGGTTTTGAAAGTTTTGAAGAAGCAGCTCTTTGAATAAATTTTTCTCCAGAATAATATAATCCAAGAAAAGATAATACTAAAACAGTAACAACAAGCAAAGTACCATTAAAACTTCCAGCTAAATTTTCATCAGAAACAGCAATTGCTTCTTCAATAGAGTCAATTGCCAGGAATAGTAATAATCCAACAGTCAATGCCAAAAAGAAATGATATTTTTGTTTGCTTATTCTCTTGATAAAAGGAAGCCATAACAGACCAATCATTATAGGTATTATTCCAACATAAGTTCCAATTATTGCAAAAAATATTGCAAGATCAAAATTTGGCTCCAATGCAGGAGCTGCAGCATCTATCTCTTTTTCAAATCTTGTTCCATCCTCAATGGTTAATCCAATTCTATAAGGTTCTGCCACATTCCATTCAAAAGGTATTCTAACCAAAGCAGTTTCATATCGTTCTAAAAATCTATCAGGTTCGATTGCTGCAGGTTGTATTCTATCATTAATGTCAGCCATAACGACCTCTACTGAAATTGGCCCAGTGTTTCTTACAGTTACTTGAATCTCAGAATCAATAAAATCTACTTTCTCAATAGTTATTTCAGGAAGTGGAATTCCCAAATCCAATAAATCAGCACCAGGGCCAAAAATATACAGCATTAAAACAACAACAAAAGTAAATGGAATTATTCCACTTGCAATAGTTTTTGATTTGGAGAAATTATTATCAAGATCCATATTTGATGTCCTGATTATTTTTTTCGAGGTCATCAGTTACAAGAAAAATTCCAACCCAGCCTTTCTCGGAGAATTCTACCTTGTGAGCATGAAAGAGATATTTTCCAGGATAAGTATACTCAAATTCCATGATTCCACGCTCAGTTTGTGATAATGTGATCATGTCAGTGTAAAATGAGGGTACAAGATCAGTTCCAGTCGGATAATATTTGTACAAATTACCATGCAGATGGAAATTGTTTATCGGATCAAATTCCACCATATTTACAACATAAATTCGAATTAATTCATCAGTTTTAATCTGAATAGGATGATGTTGATAGTAAAAAGGAATTGTGTTTGCAGCATAGAAATTATTTTCTCCATCAAAGTCCATATCCAAACCATTTAGAACCATTACCATTTCATCTGCTGCAGGTCTACTCTCTTTTGGATCAACTATGAAAACACCATACAAACCACGTACAATATGTTCTTCAAGAGGCATCACGTGGCAATGATATGGATGAACTCCTACAGGTCCTGCCTCAAATTCATAAGTAAATTGTCCTCCACCAGAACCAACTATCTCAAATACTCCATCCATTTCTGCTGGATGTATTCCATGAAAGTGCATCGTATGTTCCTTTGCACCATTATTGATGAAGTTTATACGGACAATGTCCCCTTCAGTAGCTCTTATCGTTGGGCCTGGAACAGTTCCATTAAACGTCCACACATTAAAGAAGATTCCAGGGGAGACTTCCATAACTTGATCATCATTGGCAATAATCGTAAATTCTCTTAGAATTTTACCGTCAGGCAATGTGGAAACTTTTCCATAGTTAAATTCTCTCAAATATTTCATGGGATCAAATTCTACAGTTGCTTCGGTATATTCAGGATCAGCTGTCGTTGTATATACGGGATCAATTATCTCACCAGATGTTTGTATAACAGATCCTGAATGAGTTACAAATGTTTTTTGTTCAGATTGAGCTTCAGATACTATTGGAAAAATAACAATTATAGAAAATATGACAGTTAATGAAAGAAAGAAGATCAAGGCGCCTGAACGAGTAAATTTCAAGATAATGAAAAAAACAGAAATTCTTTATTTAAATTTACCCCAAGCTAACTTTTTTAGTTTGATCTAACTTTATCATATAAAGCCAATAAAATTTTAAGAAAATTACGTTTAAACTAAAGAAAGATGGTCATAACTTGTGCAGAAATCAATGATGATCCTGATTGTGTCAGGGGCACTAATTGCAGTAGGGTTAGTTTTGTTAGTTTTAGGAAATCAGATGATCCTTGAAGGGATTAATCAAGGAAATGGGAAAATAAGTCAAAGTCAATCACTTACAATTTCAGCAGAAATAGATATGCAAGAAACAACACGAGGGGTATTTGCAGTACAAATAATTGATTTTAAAGACAATACATTAACTGCCAGAATATTGGATCCGTCAGACATTGAAATAATTTTACAGATTATTAATGAAGAAAAATCTGAAAAAGAATTTAATATTGTAAAAACTGGAATGTATAAATTAATTATTAAAAGTGAAGGTAATGAAGAAATACAAGTGTTTGGAGCTATTGGGCCACTACCAGATGCCAACAAAAAATTACTTGGTTTAATCTCAGGATATATTCTAGTTATTGGAATGGTTGGAATGATGGGGTTTGGAATTAATGGGATACGAAATAGAAAAAGGTCAATTTAGATAACTATCCATTTTTTCAAGACTGTTAATTGTCTCCTCAAAGTTATCACCATTTTCAACAAGAGCACTAAGTTTGTCTGAATTTGCCGAAAGTGTACATTTTCCGTTATCAAAATTTTTGTAAATGAATGTATGTTCAATTAGATAAGAGAGTCTTTCAAGAACCTCAGATTCAGTTATAGATATTTGTTGGGCTAAAAATGAACATTTTTTTTTTCCATCTTCTAGTTCTGCTAATATTGAAGAAGTTACAGGATCAAACATACAATCTACAACTTTTTCTCGATCAAATTTTTCATCCATTTCTATAAAGAATGAAATTTGTAAATTTATAACTTTTCTAAGAGATTTATGCCAATAAGATAATTAGTAAAAAGATATCGCTAAAAATATGCAAAGACTTTGCAATAAAGATCCATCAGGAAAAGGAAAACACTGTTTCTGCATAGGTATTGAGGTTCAGCGCGGGATCAAAAAATGCTGTAAATGTAACCAATGGAATGTTCAAGGCAATGATTGGACAGAAGATGAAGACTTTAGATAATTATGTTAAAAATTCAAGTAGATTAGACATAGAGGCAAAAATAAATATTTTGAAAAACATCTAATTTGATGCCTAGCATGGTTTTTATCGGGCTTTCTTAGAATTTTGGAATACTTGAGTACCCAAGAATATAGACACATTGTTAGGATTGTAGGTAATGATATTCCAGGAGAGAGAAAAACACTCGTAGGATTAACCCAAATTAAAGGAATAGGGTATAATTTTGCCACAGCAATTCTAGATTCTCTAAAAATTAATACTAATTCCAATATTGGTAATCTAACTGACACTAATGTTCAAGCAATTGAAAAATTAATCTTAAATCCAGTTGAAGGAAATTTTCCAACATGGTTTCTTAATAGACAAAGAGATATTGAAACTGGTACAGATTTGCATTTGTTAACATCAGATATTCCATTTACATTAAGAAACGATATTGAAAGAGAAAGAATCACTGCAAGTTGGAGAGGTTATCGTCATCTAAGTGGTCTAAAAGTTAGAGGACAACGAACCAGAACTTCAGGTAGAAAAGGTGGTGCAGTAGGTGTTGCTAAAGGTGGATTAGCAGCTCCAGTAAAGAAAGGAGATCCAGGAGCTCCTGCAGCTTCTGCAACAAC
>JAPYTM010000073.1 GCA_029941825.1 Candidatus Nitrosopumilus sp. | reverse complement strand
AAAAGTATAGAAGGTTTAACAGTCACCTAATTCTAATCAGTGCATATAATGAGTTCAGTAAAAAAAATAGGGGTTGGAATAATAGGAATTATAATTTTAGTAGGTATTGCATATGGAGTATTAGGTACAGATTCAGATACTCCAACTGAAACGGTGGAAGTTCCAGATACAATAGCAGATGAGATTGTAGAAGAAACTATAGAAATTTCAGGGCTATCAGGAGAAGTAACAATTGGATTAATCCTTCCACTAACAGGGGATTTGGCAACTCATGGGATAGAAAACCACGAAGGCTCAAAATTCGGAGTATCAGAGTTTAACAATTATTTACAAGAAATTGAGGCACCATGGCATCTCAAAATGGTTTCAGAAGACTCTGCAACCAGTCCGGTAATTGCATTAGAGAAATTAACTGTACTAAATGCTAAAGGAATTGGAATTGTAGTAGGACCTGAAACTAGTTCCAATATTAGAAACATGAAAGGTTATTCAGATTCCAACAACATGATGTTGATTAGTTGTTGTTCTTCTGCACCTGCATTAGCTATTCCAAATGATAGTGTATTTCGTCTAGTTCCAGATGACTCTAATCAAGGACCAGCAATTGCAAAACTAATACAACATGAAGGGATCAAAGTATTGGTTCCTGTTTGGAGAGGGGACACATGGGGTGATGGTCTTGGTGATGCTGCAACTAATTCATTTATAGAAAGAGGAGGCATAGTAGGTGAAAAGATTCGTTACAATCCAGAATCTCCAGAATTTTCTGCATCAACTTCTCTATTAGCTCAGCAAGTGCAAGAATATGTTGATGAGTATGGAGCAGATAAGGTAGGGGTCATGTTTTTGGGATTTGCAGAGATTTTACAATTTACACAATCAGCATCTCAACATGATGTATTAGATGATGTAAGATGGTTCGGACCAGGTGCTAACACAAAAGAACACAAGTTAATAGATGATCCAATAGGATTAGAATTTTCAACTAACGTGCAATTTACAACAGTTCAGTTTGCACCGGCTGAAAACCCAACATATGACAAAGTGCAAGCTCATATGATTGAAACTATGGGGACGGATCCTAACACATTTGTGCATTCTTCATATGATGTCGTGTGGTTAATCGGGCTGGCAATGCTTGAAACTCAAAGCAGTGAGGTCAGTGTGATTAAAGCTGCAATTCCTGGAATTGCAGAGAATTATCAAGGAGCAATTGGACCCACAAAACTAAATGAAGCAGGAGATTTGGAACAAGCAGACTACAAAGTATGGGGAATTAGAGGTGGAGAATGGATCGAATTAGGAAAATATACCATGATTGATGACTCTATTTCATTTAATTAATTCCTAAGTATAATTTTCCCAACTCTGGATGAGCAAGTAATTCTTCAGATTTTCCTTTAAACACTCCTTTTCCATTTGCCAAAAGATAGACATAATCACCCATTTTGAGTGCACGTTTGACATTTTGTTCAACTAGAATGACTGTAATGCCATAATCATCTCGAATTTGTTTAATTTTAGATAATACCTCATCAGCTAATTTTGGAGACAAGCTGGCAGTAGGTTCATCAAATAACATCACTTTGGGTTGTCTAATTAATGCCATAGCCATTGCAAGCATTTGTCGCTCACCGCCACTGAGAATATTTGCTTTTGATGTCTCATATTTTTTTAGAATAGGAAATGTTTCAAAAATTTCAGGCAATCTTTGTGATTGTGTAGAAGAATCAAGAGTATAGCTTGCCATAGTAAGATTTTCTTTTATTGTAAGATTTACAAATACATTATTAATTTGAGGAAGATATGCAATTTTTTTTCTTGCGACTTCATGTGGTGCAAGTCCAGTGATAATTTTATCATCATAACTAATATTTCCAGAGTACACATCACATAAACCAAAAATACTTTTGAGTAGAGTACTTTTGCCACTACCATTGGGTCCAACAATTATTGTAATCTCATTTTCTTTTGCCTCAAAATCCACTCCAAAAAGAATATGACTATTTCCATATCCTGAATTTAGATTATCCACATAGATGATTGAATTAGTTTGTGACATTTATCCTCCCAAATATGACTCTACAACTTCTGGATCTTTTATTATATCATCAGGGGTTCCGTGTGCAATAATTTTTCCTCTATTCATTGCAAAGACATTATCTGCATAGTGTAATGCAATATCTAGTCGATGTTCTACAATAAGAAATGTGATTTTTTGTTTCTTACAAATTTTTGAAATTTTATCAAATATTTCATGAGCCAAAGTAGGGTTTACTCCTGCAATAGGTTCATCCATTAGAATCATTTTTGCATCAGACATCATAGCACGTCCTAATTCTAAGAGTTTTTGTTGTCCTCCACTAAGATTCTGACTAACAATATCTTTTTGTTTTGTTAAATTAACCATCTCCATTATCTCTAGTGCGTTATCTCTAATTCTTTTTTCATCATTTTTCCATTTTGATTTTAGTGGAGCCATTAGAAATGATTCACCAGAATTATTTCCACCAGAAATAACAAAATTTTCAAAGGTTGTAAGATTTGAGAAAGGTTGTGGGATTTGCCAAGTTCGTACTAATCCAGTGTTAAAAGTATCATAAAGTCCCTTTGTTGTTATATCTTGTCCATCAAATACAATTTTTCCAGCATCAGGTTTTAGCATTCCAGATATTACATTAATCAGAGTAGTTTTTCCACTACCATTAGGACCAATTAATTGGTAAATTTTTCCTTCTTCAATTTCCATATCAATCCCATCAAGAACAGTATTTCCGCCAAAGTGTTTTTGAATATCAAATATTGATAAAATTCCCATCATTTCATCAAAGGCATAAAGAAATTAAGGGTTTTCGATTAGAAAGGGGTGGCTTGGCATTTGATCCAATATTCTCTGATGCAATAATTTTTGCAAGCCTTTTAGCACTACTTAGTATTGGTCTAACACTAACATACATTACAACTAGAGTACCAAATTTTGCCCATGCATCTTTTGCTACAATTGGAGTGTATGTAGCGCTAATTGTGACACATGTTTGGGGACTTTCACCATACATTGCAATTCCAATATCATTTGTAATATCAGGAATTGTTGCAGTTTTACTTTACACATTCATTTTAAAGCCATTAATTAGAAAAGGGGCATCACAAGCAATTCAAATGATTGCAACTTTAGCATTTGATTTAGTAATGATTGCAATGCTCAACATTACAGCTGATTATATTGTAAAGACTTATCAAATAACATCAAGAGAATTTTCTTTACGTAGTTATGATTTTGATTTTATGGGATTACCATTAATTGTCATAGTAGCTCCAATTACAATTGCAGTTTTGGCAATTACATTACACATCATATTAAGAAAAACAAAATTTGGTATTGCAATGAGGGCTGCAACTGAAAATTCAGATTTAGCAGGAACTGTGGGGGTTAATGTCAAATTAATTTATCTAGTCTCATGGTTAATGGGAGGAGGTTTTGCAGGAATTGCGGGTGCCTTGATGTCATTATGGTTCCAAGGAGATCCTAACTTGGGTCCGATGTTAATACCAAGTATATTTGCTGCAAGTATTGCAGGTGGTTTTCTTAGCATTTATGGTGCAATTGCAGGGGGAATTCTGGTAGGGTTAACTGAGGTTTTAGGTACTAGATTTTTAGCTGGAGAATTTGGTGCATGGTTAATTGCATATCGACCTCTAATTCCATTGATATTCATTGTAGTGACATTATTTTTAGCACCAAAAGGATTAGCAGGAATAAACTGGTCAAAGTTGAGGAGAAATGGTTCTAGAACCTGAAATAATATTCATTGTAGATTTACTTGCAATATTTGCAATCTATGTTATTGTAAATATTAGTTTGAATATGGAATTCGGATATACTGGAATTCCAAACTTTGGGAAAGTTTTAGCAGTTGGTGCTGGGGCATTTGTTGCAGCCTCAATTCCAGGTAGAATATTTGCAAGTATTGCAGGAATTGAGGGAGATTATATTTCGGATAATTTACTCATTGTTTCTCAGATTAATTTATGGCTAGTAGATAATGTAGGGATTGGTTTTGTTGTCTTCTTTTTGACATTAGGAATTGCTGCTGCAGTTGGTGGCGGTGTAGGATTACTTACTGCATATCCAATTAGAAGACTGCGAGGGGATTACTTGGCAATTACATTACTAGCATTTGGTGAAAGCATCAGGATAATTGGTAATAACTTCACACCACTAGTAGGTGGAACACTAGGAGTTCAAGTACCGGATCCATTATCATTTTTACCTGATGAACTTCGTTTTCCCGTAGCTACAATTGGTCTAGTTGCAATTGCTGCTGTAGTTTATGTATATAGTGAAAAGATGATTCGATCCCCACTTGGTCGAATGCTTCGAGCAGTTAGGGATAATGAAATGGCAGCAGAAGCACTTGGGAAAAACTCTACACATGTTAGAATAAAAATAATCATGATTTCAGCAGCGCTTGCTGCAATTGGTGGTGCATTATATGCATTTTATGTTGGAGGAACTATTGCGTTTGCATACGACAGAGCAAGCTGGACATTTTGGCCATTCCTAATGATATTGATTGGGGGACTGGCAAACAACAAAGGTGTGTTAATTGGAACACTAATTTTTGTAACATTACGAAAGTTTATCATATTTTTCAAAGATTCACTTGATGGATTTGTCCCATTTGATGTAATTTGGCTTGACTTTTTATTGTTAGGAGTAATATTACTTGCAATTTTGCTGTATCGTCCACAAGGAATCTTTGTGGAAAAACCAACGCCAACAATCAGATATAACAATTCTAATCAAAATGGGATGAAGAAATTATTTAGTTTCTTTTTCAAGTGATAAAGATTTTAGAGATTATCAGTAATGTATTTTGTAAACTCTACAGTAGTTGCATTACCAC
>JAPYTM010000072.1 GCA_029941825.1 Candidatus Nitrosopumilus sp. | reverse complement strand
ATCTAATGAACCAAATACATCTTTTAGAAAAGTATCTTTGTTGAATGGTTTTAGATCAGGGTATTCTTGTCCAATTCCAAGGTAAATTATTGGTGTAGAGGTGACCTTGACAATTGACAAAGCTGCGCCACCTTTTGCATCTGCATCACTTTTAGTCAAAATAGAAGCATCGAATTGTACATGTTTAAAGAATTCACGGGCTTGGTTTACAGTATCATTTCCAGCTAGAGAATCACCTACAAAGATTTTCATATCAGGATTTACAACTTTGGTAATTTTTGCAATTTGTTGCATCAAATTTTCACTTGTTTGCATTCTTCCAGCAGTATCAATTAACACACAATCAGTTTTGTGAGATTTTGCATACAATACTGCATCCCTAGCAACAGCTGCAGGATCTGAATTATAATTTTGTGCAACAAGTTTTAGATTTAGTCTATTAGTGTGCTCACGTAATTGTTCAATTGCACCAGCTCTAAAAGTATCAGCAGCTGCAATTACAACAGAAAATTTAGCTTGTTGTAGTAAATGTGCGATTTTTGCAAGTGACGTAGTTTTTCCAGTTCCATTAATTCCAACAAATAAAACCAAGAAAGGCTGCCCCTGTTTCTTTTTTTCATTTATTTTTTCAATCAAATCAACTTTTTCTACAGTATCAAATAAAGCAGAAATACTCGAAATTAAACTATCTTTAACAAATTTTTCAACTTCATGTTTATTAATTTTAGAACCAATCAATTTTTCTTTTAAATCAGATTTAATTTCATCAATTACTTCACCTGCCACATCAGATTCTAAAAGAGAAATTTCTAATTCAAAAAGAATAGATTCAATGTCTTTTTCATTAAGTTCTTTTTCACCAAGACTTTTCGCTGCATCAGAAAACGCACTACGAAGTTTTTCAAACATGTGGTTATCCAGATTTTGGTGGCATTGTACTTTGCATTAATTGATTTATTTTTTCTCTTCCTTGTTCTAATCGTGTTGCAGCATCTTGTTTTTTTACACTAGTATCCTGTAAAGCAACTTCAACTTCTTTTAGTCGTGCTTCAAGATAATTAATAGCAGAAATAAAGTCTTTTTCCACAGCAACACCAGCGCCAATATTCAAAACAATTTTGTTATTGGTTGAAATTTTTGTTGGAATGTATGTTCCCATACCAATTGGAATAAGTGTGTCTGATTCAGATTTTAAATTAAGAGATTTTATGGATTCAATTGCAGCTGATGCCTCTCTGAAAATATTCAGAAAAGTGCCTTCTCTTTGAGATAAATCTGCAAAATATGTTTCAAGCATTTGCATTTGCTGCATTAATTGCTGTGCTTGTTCTTCACTCATTTACAACAGAGCATTCTCAGATGGTTATAAATTCATTCATGGATTAATTAAAAAAATAAATAAATAAAAAATAAAGATTTAACTTTATTTCACTTTTGAGAATCTATCTTCTACTTCGTCCCAGTTAACTACATTCCACCATGATTCAATGTAGACTGGTCTTTTGTTTTGATAGTTTAGATAGTATGCATGTTCCCAAACATCACAGCCTAACAATGGAACTAATCCTTCAGTTCTTGGACTAGTTTGGTTTGGCATTGATTTGTATTCAACTTTAGATGTTGAAGGATTGTATACTAACCATCCCCAACCACTGCCTTGAATTACTGCTGTAGTGGATGTGAATTTCTCTTTGAAGTCAGAAAAGCTTCCAAATGAATCCTTAATTGCATCAGCAATTGATCCACCAGGTTCTCCGCCTCCGTTTGCTTTCATGTTATTCCAAAATAACCTGTGGTTATCATAACCACCACCATTGAAATTAATTGCACCTCTTTTGTCTTCTGGGACTGAATTGATGTCAGCTAAAATGTCAAGAATATCTTTTTCTTGAATTTCAGATGGACAGCCTTCAAGAGCTGCATTTAGTTTGTCAGTGTATGCTTGATGATGTTTTGTATGATGAATCTCCATTGTTTTAGCATCAATGTGAGGTTCTAATGCATCATATGCATATGGCATTTCAGGAAGTGTATATTTTCCCATGAGGCATGTAGAAGATTTATTCCATTTATTGGTTTAGCAACAATTCATTTTTACTTGTTAAAAAATTTAGAAAATTTGTGAAGTATTGGATAATTTTTTCTGTTGTTCTTGTATTTGTAGTGAGTTTTATCATGTCTCAACCTGTAGAATATGAAAATGAAATTCAAACATATCTAAAGAGAAGTGTACCATATGTTGGAACAGAAATTCCAAGAATGGATGGAATTGATGGAACTGGAATAAAAATAGCTATAATTGATACTGGCATAGATTTCAATCATCCAGATTTATTTGGATGGGGTCCTGATGGAAAAGTGATCGGAGGTTATAATTTCATTCAAAAAGATCAACCGCCATTAGATACTAACGGTCATGGCACCCAAGTTGCAGGAGTAATTGCAGCAGATGGTCAAGCAGTAGGAGTAGCACCAAAGGCAAAAATTCTTGCTTACAAAGTTTCAGAAGATGGTGAAGGAGTATCATCAGAATTAATTGTAAAAGCAATTGAAAAAGCAATTGTAGATGGAGCAGATATTATCAACATTAGTTTGGGTGTAAACAAAACAAATGCAAAGATTGATCGTGCAGTTGATAATGCATTAGAAAAAGAAATTTTTGTAGTTGTTGCAGCAGGTAATGATGGTCCAGGATTAAAAACAATTGGTAGTCCAGGTAGAAATTTTGGTGCAATCACTGTAGGTGCAACATACAACAATCTTACATCTAGTTTAGTTGCAACATTAGAAGTAGATGGAAAACCATATACTGTAATTCCAATGGTTGGCTCTTCAAAATTAGAACCAATTTCAGAAAAAATAGTTTTTGGAGGATATGGAAAAATAGAAGACCTAAAAAAAATTGATGTAAAAAATTCAATATTAATTGTTGAGAGAGGAAGTGATGTTGAAGGAGAGTTATTGTATTTTTCAATTAAGGAAGGTAATGCAGCTAATGTAGGTGCAAAAGCTTTGATTGTTTATAATAATGAACCAGGAATTTTTTTGGGAGAATTAATTCATAAATTTATACAACCAGAATACAAACCACAAATTCCAGTTGTATCAATTGATAGAGAAGAAGGACTTGAAATTAAAGAATCAATAAAAAATGGTAATGAAGCATCTATGCATTTGTTTTACAATCCTGACTTTGTAGTACATTTTAGTTCCAGAGGTCCAGTTTCACCATTTTACATAAAACCAGAAATCGTTGCACCAGGGGCATACATCAATACCACGCAAAATAATGCAGGGTATAATTTCACAAGTGGGACAAGCTATGCTGCACCACATGTTAGTGGGGCAGTAGCACTATTACTTCAAAAAAATCCAGAACTCCACCATCATGAGATAAAATCACTCATACTGACTACAGTTGAGCCTGTTTCAGACGCCTATGGACAAGAATTTTCAATATATGATGCAGGGGCAGGTAGGCTGGATATTGGAAATGCATTTAATGCAAAATTGATTATCTTGCCACCAAATTTTGTTGTAAATGTATCATCAGATGATCTAATTGCAGAAAAACAATTCAAATTAAAATTGATTGAAGGTACATTAGATAATTTAGATGTAAAATTTATTGGTCCAGAATTCATAAAATTTTCCCACAGTCTTAATGATAATATTTTAGAAATCAAAATTAGTATTACTGATAAAAATTTTGGAGACCATGAGGGGAAAATAATTGTAAACCATGAAGATATGAAATATGTAATTCCATTTCTATTACATTATACAGAAGGTTCAATTTCAATAAATCAACAAAATCAAAAACTTTTCTTTGAAATAAATCACCCAGAGGAATGGAGTTTTGCTAAAATTTCAGTTACCAATAGTAAAGATGGAAAAAGAGATACAACAACAATAACTCCAAACAAAAAAGCATTTATTGAAATATATGAAAATGCAGAATATTGGATTGATGCTAAAATTAGAGTCAATGGAAATACAACAGACGCATTTAATACAATTCAAATTAGTTCATTGTCAGAAAATGGTAATAGATTAGAAATTATAGAGATTCCAGAAAAACAGATTGGAATTATTGCATTATTTGTATTAACAATAGGAATCTTTGGACTAATTAAAAGAAAACAGTCTATTGCGAAGGTGTAGGACCTGCATTAATTATTTCAGATGAAACATTTTCAAATTTCTTGAAATTCTCAACAAACATTTGAGATAATTTTTTTGCTGAAGCACCATATGCTTCTTTGTCAATCCAAGTATTTTTTGGATCTAAAACTTCAGATGGAACATCATCAATTGCAGTAGGAATATCTAGATTGAATATATCATCATGTCGATATTTTACAGAATCAAGTTTGCCAGAAAGAGCTGCTGTAATCATGGCACGACTGTATTTGATCTTTATTCTTTTTCCAATACCATATGGGCCACCAGACCAGCCGGTGTTTACAAGATAAACTACAGTATTGTGCTGGTTAATTTTTTCACCAAGTAGTTTTGCGTAAACAGATGCAGATCTAGGCATGAATGGTGCCCCAAAACATTCTGAAAATACAGATTTTGGCTCTTTGATTCCCCTCTCAGTTCCTGCCAACTTACTAGTATATCCAGACATGAAATGATACATTGCACTTTCTTTTGTTAATCTAGATACAGGTGGTAAAACACCTAATGCATCTGCAGTTAGAAATACAATTACTTTTGGATGGCCACCTGTACTTGGAACTACTGCACCAGGAATGTAATCCAAAGGATATGCAACACGAGTATTTTCAGTTAAGGCATTATCATCATAATCAGGTATATTATCATTAAGAACTACATTTTCTAAAACTGCACCTGGTCTAATGGCATTCCAGATTTCAGGTTCTGCTTCTTGACTAAGATTAATACATTTTGCATAACATCCACCTT
>JAPYTM010000071.1 GCA_029941825.1 Candidatus Nitrosopumilus sp. | reverse complement strand
CTTTTCTTAATTGTTTCAAATAACTCTTCACTAAGAT
Organism: Candidatus Nitrosopumilus sp.; assembly: GCA_029941825.1. Classification (GTDB taxonomy): domain Archaea; phylum Thermoproteota; class Nitrososphaeria; order Nitrososphaerales; family Nitrosopumilaceae; genus Nitrosopumilus. Next base: position 4,971 of record JAPYTM010000071.1, on the reverse strand, counting down.
TTAGTTTTTCTCTAATTGGAGAAATTACTTTCACCAAATAATCTCCAACAGTCTGTTTCAAATCTCCTGGATGTAATTTCTTTTCAGCAAAATCTGTTTCTAATTGATTGTAATTAGTATATGATACATTACCGCCAAATTTTTCAGGTCTTTCGATATTCATTTCTTTAAACTCATGAAAAATTATTGTTCTTGCAATTTCTAATAATGGGTTACTTTGTGTATTTGTCTCTTCACACCATGCTTTACTGATTTTTTTCTTAATCTCAGTATCTGTATTATGAATAAACACTCCTGAGTTTGGATCTGATTTACTCATTTTTCCTAATATTTGAGAATCATTAGATTCTGCTGGTTTTAAAAGTCCTGGTAACAATTTGTGATGAACAGCTACTGGAACTTTCCATTTCATTTTAGGAAAAATTTCTCTTACTAACATGTGTATTTTTCTTTGATCCATTCCTGAATGTACAATGTCTAAATCAAGTGAATGGATATCAACTGCTTGCATAGGTGGATAAAGTAATTTTGCAAGATCAATTTTTGCTTCATCTTCAGATCTTCCCATAATAGTTAGAGTGCGCATAGTACGTTTTAGTGACATGTGTTTAGTGAATTCAATAAATTCCCTCCAGTATTCTTTTCTTGAATCATAAAGTTCAGAACCTAGAATAATATTTACTCCTGGACATACAAGCTTGAAAGCCTCTGTATAATATTTTGAAACTTTTGAAATAGTTTCCCAATCTCCACCTAGTTTATCATTAATCAGTGTGTGCCAATCTGCAAGAAAAACTGTACAATTAACACCTGCTTTGATAAAATCATTAATTTTGAAACCAGTACTGATTAAACTACCGAGATGTAAAAAACCAGAAATTTCCAAACCAATGTAATGTTTTGGAGATGAGTTTGTCTTAAATAATTCAATTAATTCATCAAGTGTTACTACTTCTTCAGTTGGTGGTTTTTCAATCAAATTTACCTTTTCTGCAATGTCCAAATCAAAACAACTTTTGAGATCTAAACCTATAAAGTTATTCAAAACTTTTAGCTAGATTTAGAATCTTTGAATAGTAGAAATAATTACAATACACATGACACTTGAAGAAGGATTAGAATTAATTGAAAATTATAAGAAAGGATTACAAAAATTCATGGATCTGTTACCTGAACAATCTGTCCAACTAGGGCCTGAAATGATCAAAACCCTTTCTATGAATTCAAAAAATGAAATTAAAAACTTGGAAGCAATTGAAAAAGCGCTCAAAAGACAATCTAAATACGAATCTGCTTTGTCTGAATAATTTTTTGAATATTCATTTACAATCTTTTTTGTGTTTTCTCAAATCATCAGATGTGTAAAATTCAGTTCCACATACCCTACATTTCTCTTTTTTCTTATTGTGTGCTTTTTCTTGATGTTTCTTTAATCTATCAGAATCTGGAAGAACTGTTCCACATTTTTTGCATTTTAATTCATTCGTATTTTTTCCAAAAAATCCCATATTGATACATTTCTACATACTATGAAAAATAGTTTTTATAAAAAACCATCATTAAAATGAAATTCTCAAAGATATTTTTGATAAATTAACAATTATTTTAATTCATCCAAGCTTTTTCTTGGTTTTATGCTTAGATAAAATCCATGAGTGCTAATTATAAAACCTGCAAGAAATATTTTGGTTGCAAAAATTAAATTCCATGGTCTATCTGGATCAGGATAAGCAACTGATAATCTATCAATATCTGGAACGTGTCCATTGATTATGCCTGCTGTAATTTGTGCATTTAACACTGTAAAATTGTATAACACTTCATAAAGTGCAATAATTGAAAACCCCAACAGCATTAATTGAAGTAATGACATCTTTGCACCAATAATTTTATTTCCAGCTGTTCTTTTCCAACCAATTCTAGTAACGCAATACCATCCAATTATTGTAGAAAAAAATATCCAAGTTGTAACTCTTGCAAAATTTTCAAAAGGAATAGTTGTATTGTTAATAGCTTCACCCATAACGTAAGTACCGTTTTCAATCCATTCTATTGTTGTAACATACACACCAAATACTAGGGATGATACCATGATAAATCCACAAACATAGAAAATGTAAAGATAAACCTTGTAACTTGGATCTTTCTTTTCAAGATAGCATGGTTTCATGATGCCGTTTGCCAAATTTTGAAATATAAAAATTCATGTTTTCTCAACGAGATTTATAGACTAGTTATTGAAAGAATTACTATTGAAAATTGCAATTAACATTCCTATAGTAGGTAAAGAAGAGATTTCTGCAGTAACTTCTATTCTTAGAAATGGTGCTTTAACCTCATCTGCAAATCAAGGAGGTAAGCATGTTCAAGATTTTGAAAAGTTAACCGCCTCTTTTGTAAAATCAAAATATGTAATTGCAGTTAATTCTGGTACTGCTGCTTTACAAGCTGCTCTTTATGCATTAGATATTAAATATGGTGATGAAGTTTTAGTTCCATCATTTACTTTTGTTGCTACTGCAAATGCAGTTATTTCAACTGGTGCAAAACCTATCTTTGTTGACATACTAAAAGAAAATTATACTATTGATCCTGATGATCTAGAAAAAAAGATTACAAAAAAAACTCGTGCAATTATACCTGTACATCTTTATGGAAATGTAGCTAATATTGAAAGACTTACTGAAATTTCTAAAAAATACAATCTTCCAATAATTGAAGACTCTGCACAATCTTTAGGTTCAACTTACAAAAGAAAACATACTGGAACTTTCTTTGAAATGGGATGTTTTAGTATGTATCCTGCAAAAGTGATGACTTCTGGAGAAGGTGGTTTTATTGTTACAAACAACAAAAAATTTAGAGACAAATTATTGATGATTAGAAATCATGGAATGGTTAATGGTTATGACACAAAAATATTTGGTCTAAATTTAAGATTGCCTGAAATTAATGCCGCAATTGCAACTATACAAATGAAAAAACTCCCAAATTTTCTAAAATCTAGAAAAAGAAATGCGGAACTTTTATCAAAATTAATTTCTAATCTTAATATAGTAATTCCTTCTCAACGAAAAGATGAGAATGTTAATTGGTATCTTTATACAATTGCAACTGACAAACGTAACAAGTTTTTGAAAAAATTAAATGAAAAAGGAATCGGTGCTGCATCTTACTATTCTATTCCTGTTCATAAAACTCCATTTTACCAATCAAAAACTAAACTCCCAATTACTGATTGGTCAGCCTCACATGTAATCTCTTTACCTATTCATCCAAAAGTAACTCAAAAAAATATTGAATTTATTGCTAAAACTATTCGTGATATTTTGTGAATGTATTAGGCACGGTAATCAAATAACCTCTTAAGGAATTTTATTTATTTTTGAGTAATCTTATCAAAACTCAATTTCATAAATTAATTGAAAATTATATTAGAATTTTTAATATCCATTTTCTTGTCTTTCTCGATTAATTTTATTTTTCTTTTTGTATTCTTTTACAATATCCTCTGGTGTAAGATTTAGTTCAAGTGAAGCCTGAACAACAAAATGCCAAATATCAATTAATTCTTCTCTTGCTTCTGCTACATCAAATTTGGTCGGTGTCTTCCACCATTTCCAATTTGTAGTTCTTTGTAGTTCTATTGCTTCATGCATAATTGCAGTAGATAATGCAGATACTCTTCCTTCAGAGTCTTTTGGATATCTATCAAGATTCATCATTTCTGAGAGACCTTTTTGAAGTTTGAATATTATATCTAATTGATCTATTTTTTTAGAAATTTCTTGTGACAATGATAAGTTAATTTGAAAAATTATTGAACTTAAGTCTTTTTAGAATCGGATCATTTTTTCATACATCTTAACTCTTTTACCGATATCTCCATTTTTGATCTTCAGTAATCCATCTAAACCATATCTTTCAACTGCAAATGATCCTAAAACATTTCCATAAACTACTGCTTTTTTAATTTCAGATAGACTGGTTGATTTTTTACTTGCAAGGTATCCTATCATTGCTCCTGCAAAAGAATCACCTGCCCCTGTAGGATCTACTACATCTTCTAACGAAAAACCTGCTGTTGGAAAAATTACATCATCATAAAACATTAGGGAGCCATGTTCCCCTTTTTTGATAATTACATATTTTGCTCCCCATCGCATTATCTTTTTTGCACACTTTATCAAATTGAATTCTTTTGTTAGTAGTTTAGCTTCTTCATCATTTATTACGACTGCATCTACAGCTTTTATCATCTTAATCACTGATTCTCTCTTAGTAGATATCCAAAAATCAATTGTGTCACACATTGAAAATTTCACTTTATCAAATTCTTTGATTAATGCTGTATTTTGTTCTGGATCATTATTTGCAAGATATACAAATTGAGATTTTCTATAATCATCAGGAACAGTAGGTTTGAAATCAGCAAGTACATTTAATTCAGTTTTTAAAGTTAATCTAGTACTTAATGTATTATCATATTTTCCATCATAACGAAATGTTTTACCTTCTTTGATAGTTAATCCTTGTAAATCAAGATGCTTAGATAAAACTTTGTGATGTTGTTTTGGAAAATCTTTACCAACAACTGCAATTAATCCTGTATTTACAAAATTACTGGCAGAGATTGCTGCAAAAGTTGCTGCACCACCTAAAACATTTTTTAAAGTTTTTTTTGGAGTTCTAATTGTATCTAATGCTGTAGAGCCAAAAACAGTAAGCATTTGAAAAAAAATTAATTTTGATGTATAAATTCGCTTGCTTGTTCTTCCGTTGGATAATAAACAAATGGAATATCAATAGATGTAATGATTAGATCATATTTTGTTATCCCAGTAATTTTCACAGTTTTTGACTCTTCATCAGTATTTGATTCTGTGTAAAAAATTCCATTAACATAACTACTATCTAATGATTGTAATGTGAATGGATCTAGCTTGCCTTTTCCTACCATTTCATCATTAA
>JAPYTM010000070.1 GCA_029941825.1 Candidatus Nitrosopumilus sp. | reverse complement strand
GGAGTCATCACAAACACAACAAAAAATGCAACAGCACATGAAATTATTGCAGGAAGAATTAATTCAGTCAATTATCTAATCTTTCGTAATTCAAACTTGATGTTATCAGCAAGAGTTGAACCAATTTTATCAATTTCTGCTAATTTATTCACTGAAATCTTTGCTAAATCATCCAAATTTTTTATTCCCTGTTTGAAAAGAATTCTGGCCCTAACTCGTCCAATTCCTTTAACTCGAACCAAATCAAGTAGTTCTTCTCTAATTCCATAAACAACTCTTTTTCTTAGATCACCAAGTTCCTCAAGCAAATCTGGCCTTTCAACATGTTTAGAAATCTCTCGAAGACAATATGAAAGCCAATTTGCCATTTCTACCATTCTATGCATATCTCCAGATTCTATTCCAAGACTATCAGATAGTGATAATTCTGACGATTCAGTTATCCATGCCTGTAAGGCCAAAAGACTTCTTGAGCAATCATATTCAGATATGGGTTCAAGTAACTCTGAAGAATGATTTTCTATCAAAAGGCTAGCAGATTCATAATCCCTATTTCGAAGTGAAAATTTAGGGAAAAATTCTTCACAATTTGTAATCAAGTGTAAAAATCCAAATGTGTGTTTTCGATCTTGAGATACATTTTCAGTAGCATCTCGAAAATGTGTTGCAGTTAAAGGATCAATATACAACATGGACGTTTTTTTTCCAAATTCAGTTGCAGCATATCTTTCACCTTTTTTAATTATCAAATATTCACTAGAAAGAAAACGTAGTGAAATATCAATTGCAAATTTTATTGTAAGTTTTCTTGATTGTAATCCACCTAAAGTTTGCAAAAAGAATTCCAAGATTTCATCTTTTTTGATTCCAGGATGAGTTACTACTACACTAAGAATATGAGTTCGTAAAGATTTATCATCAGTAATCTTTGATACAATTGGTTCGGGTTCTCCATTAATGTAATATTCAATTAAATCTTCAGTATTTCCATTTCCAACAATTATTGATTCTCCATAGTCATCATATTGAGGTCTTCCAGCTCTTCCACTAAGTTGTTTGTATTCTAAAATACTAATTGGTCTATTTGCTCCAACTTTTACATTATATCTATTAACACTTGAAATTACAACTCTTCTTGCAGGTAAATTAACTCCAGCAGCTAATGTTGGAGTGGAAGATAAAAGTTTGATTGTTCCCTTACGAAATTCTGTCTCAATTATAGTTCTACAATTTTGGTTTAGTCCTGCATGATGAAATGCAACTCCTTTTTTTACAAGAATTGCCAATGTTTTTACCAATTCAGTATGTTCATTTTCAGATAAGATTTTTTTTGAGGTTTTCTCTAATTCTTTTAATTCTTTTTTTTCTAAAATTTGAGATATAATATCTGCAGCTTTTGTTGCAAGTGATTTTGAACGAGTTCTAGTTTCTGCAAATACTAGTGATTGACCACCTTCTTTTACAGATTGTACGCCTAAATCAATAGGAGTTCCGCGTATGCTACGCTCAACTTCAAAAGTTTTACCATCACTCATTGTAACCTCTCCTGCATCACATACTCCTTCAGATAGAGGTACAGGTCTCCAATCATTTTTCACTAATTTACAACCAAGCCAATTAGCAATCTCATCAGAATTTGTTATAGTTGCACTAAGACCTATAATTTGTGGTTTTGTTTCTAATAGTTTTAGTTGCGTAAGAGTCATTTCAAGTGTTGGACCACGAGTTTCATCTCCAATCAAATGAACTTCATCAGTAATTACTAATCCAATTTCTTCAATCCATTCAGTACCATGTCTAATAATAGAATCCATTTTTTCATTTGTTAAAATTAATACATTACTTTTTTCTAAATTCTTTTCAATATTTTCAAAATCTCCAGTAGAAATACCAACCTTAATTTTTTTTCCTAATGTAATTTTTTCTAATTTTTTAAATTCTAAAAATTTTTCAGCAGCTAATGCACGCAAAGGACTAAGATAAATCACCTTACCATCATGTTTAGAAAGATAGCTAAGTATTGCAAGCATTGCAATCAAAGTTTTTCCACTTGCAGTAGGTGAAGAAACAAGAAGGCTTTTTCCATCTAACAGTCCAGACTTTACGCTATCTGCTTGTGGGGGATATAATTTTTCAAAACCTTGTGATTTTAAAAATTTAATTGCAGAATCAGGTAATTTTAGTTGCTCTATTTTCATACTCGGTTATAGTGACCGGGTTTTGATTCATAAATAGATGCTTCTCTAAGCATTCTTCGAATATAGTTTCTAGATTCTTCTTCAGAAAATTTGTCACTTTTTTCAAGTTCTTGAACAAATGTTCGTTCATCTACAGGTACCTTATTGTCCCCTTCAAGACTTTTTAGAATATCCATAAATAATTGCATCTTTGAGACTTCACTTCTTGGTTTTCCTTGTAACACTCCAAGATCGACTTTTCCAGTATTAACATCCACTCCCGCATCTTCAAGCATACTCTGAATTAAGAAAATTGCACGCTCAGCATCTTCTTCTTCTACCTGATCTTTCATGAGTAATCTGGCTCTAGCAGTAGAAAGTCGTATAATTCCTTCTAGTTGTCTTGGTGTAACGGTAATCATTTCTTCAGATTCCACATTTCTCATCTGAAGATAGTATTCTAAAATTTTATTTTCAGCTTCCTTAGTTAAATTAGGAGTACCACGTTTTGCATATGAAAGATATTTTGTTAGTAAATCAGCATCAATTACAGAACGTTTGTCTGTTCCTTGTGTAGCATGTAATTCAATAATATGTCTAGCTATTTTTTCATCTTTTTCTTTAGCTGGAATATCCCTCACCACAAAAATTAGATCAAACCTAGTAAGTAATGGAATTGGCAAGTTTACATTTTCGGTAATATTTTTGAAAGGATCATATTTTCCATACATTGGGTTTGCAGCAGCCAAAATTGAAGTTCTAGCATTTAGAGTAGCAACAATACCACCTTTTGCAATACTAACTGATTGTTGTTCCATAACTTCGTGTAAAGCACTTCTATCTTCTGGTTTCATTTTATCAAATTCATCTATACTTACAAGACCTTGATCACCAAGTACAACTGCCCCTGCTTCTAACATCATAATACCAGTTTTATCTCGAACTACAGCAGCTGTAAGTCCTGCAGCTGTTGAACCTCTACCAGAAGTATACAAACCTCGTGGTGCAATCCTTGCACAAAACTTTAGCATTTCACTTTTTGCAGTTCCAGGATCTCCAACTAAAAATACGTTAATGTCTCCTCTAATCTTACTTCCATCACCCAATATTCTCTGATTAGCACCTACAATTAGTAAAATAATCGCTTCTTTGATTAATGATTGTCCCATAATGTGTGGAGCAAATGAATCTACTAATCTTTGATAAACATCAGGCATTTGACTTAATGCCTTAATCTTTTTTTCATCTTCAGGTGAAACTTCTTCTCTTGCTATTTTTCTATCAGTTTTAGTACCACGTCCACCTAAAAATTCAATATTATTTCCTTCAATTCTTAATCGATATAATCCGCTATGTCCTCTCTGAACTCCTGCAACTGCTTCTTGTTCTACCCTCACTATACCTGTGAGAATAATTCTATCACCTGGCCTTGAATTATCTACTAAATCCTGCCTAATTGTGATATCAATATAATGAGGTAATTGTCCTGGAGGCAAATCCTCAGGAAGTTCTTGTAATCTAAGAATTTGAAAATCAATAAACTTGCTTGCCTCAGGTTTTAGATCAAAATCCCTATGTTTACAATTAGGATTATCACATACAATCGGCATTTTTACATCCATTCCTTTTAGTTGGATAACTTTGGTTGGATGTTCATCAGGACATACAAAAATTAATTCTTTTGCAAGAGGCTTTACTTCTGATGCTCTAACTACCATCCCTGAAACACTAGTAATTTTTCCTATAGTTTCAGCATTGATTTGTCTTAAGCTTCTCTCAAGTGGATAATTGATTAGTCTGGCACGTACTTCATCTTTGATTTTTTCAGCATAATCAGGAAATCTTGTTTGAAGTGCTTCTTTAATTGCTCTAGAGAATGCATCAAAAAGTCTATCAGGGGTTTGAGAGAAAATAATTTCAATTTCTGGTACTGAAACTAAATCATTATAATCAATGATGATATATTTTGCATGTTTTGGCATCATCTCATCAATTGCTTCTACATATCGATAGGTACCATGTTTATCTTTGAATCTAATAAGAAAATCTTTTACTCTATCTGATAATGCAGAATCTGTAAATGTACTAGTTTGAGTTTTACTCATTTATGTTCCCTCGAATTTGTTTTTCAAACTCTACACTGTTATCGTATATGGTTTTGTAGAAAATATTTTCCTCAACAGTTAATTTATTATATAATTCAGAATTTAATTTAATAGCGTCTGCTATCTTTACTAGTTTACCTCTTCTCATTCGGAATAATTCCAACATTATACTTTCAACCTTATCAAAATCATCTCGATTCAATTCTTTCATTGATTCTTTTAGTTTAATGTAAAAATGAGGTTCTAGTGTAGAGATTTGATATTCTCCAACCATCTTTTCTTTGGATAGAGCTTGTTTTAATTCAGTAATCATATCTTGAGAATCAAGTGTACCTAAATTATTTTCAGACAATATTTTTCCAACCCACTGAGGTAAATTATTTACTTCGCCTTGTTTTCCCTCAATCTTATTTCCTGCAACATTGAACTTAAAATCCTGAGTAACTGTTAGTTTAGTATCATTTAGACGGTGTCCAATTGAATGTAATTTTTCTATTTTATCAATTTCCATGTGAGATCACTTTTGCGGATTTAGAACCTATGTATCGGATCGATCAATTCTGTTAACCATTTAGTGAGATCAATTGATCCTAATTCATCTCAGGCTGATCGCATGGTTAATTGTACAGATTTTGATTTTAATTAACGGTATAACACTATAACCAATTCGGATTTATTAATGGGAATTGTGCCCAAGTACTCATATGTCTAAAACAGGTATGTGGGTAGAAAAATATCGGCCAACAAATCTTTCAGAAATTGTAAATCAAACTGAAATTATGGGTAGCCTAGAAGCGCTAATCA
>JAPYTM010000069.1 GCA_029941825.1 Candidatus Nitrosopumilus sp. | reverse complement strand
TCTTGAACCTCTATCATCTCTTGAATATCTTGAACCTCTATCATCTCTTGAATATCTATCATTTCTTGAATCATCTGGTTTGTGTTGTCTGAAACAATCACTACAGTAAACTGGTTTATCGTTTCTTGGAACAAATGGAACTGTACATTGATTTCCACAATCAGCACAAGTTACCTCGGTATCTTCTCTATCATTATCTCTTGAATGTCTGTTATCACCAGAGTTTCGATAAGACCGATGTGATTCATTTTCTCGTCTTGCATTTCTTCCATCGGTCTTGCCATCGGAATACTTTGTTTTGTAAAGGTCCATTGATAGCGAATTTGAGTTTAATTGATTATAGATACCTTGAGATTTATTTTGTGCCTAAAATCAAAAAAATCACTAAACTAGTGATTTATCCATTTCAGTAGCCATTACTTCTTGAACTTTAAGAAAATAAAGTCTTGTAGAATATGGCATAGTATCTAAATTATTTTCAACTACAATCATAAAATATCTAACAGCACGTTTTGAAATATCTAGATTAAATTTCATCGTAAGAATAGGATCTTGGTGAACTTTGATTTTGTCTTGAAGCCAAGGAGGTGCCATTTCAATTGTTTCTTTAATAATTTTTTCATACCAAAATGAAAGATTTTGTGGGTGTAACCCTTGCTTCAAATTTGAAACATCAGTATCTATTTTTTTCATCATATGATTAATGATTGTCATGAAAATTAATCATAGAATTTTGTTTTATTCCAATTACTCAAAATTCTACAAGTTACTTGTCAATTGATAACAAGTTTCCATCTATATCAATTTCAGAATTCCGAATTCTAGAAGTAGATATTCTAGTGCCATCTTTTGCTAAAAACATTGGAACAGTTATCATTTGAACAGGAGGTAATTTTCTTTGTGCTCTAAGTTGATTTAGAATAACTCCCTGATTACTTGTCTCATCACTAACGACTAAAGCTTCAATTCCTGTTTCTAAAACAGCAGGTCCAAAATCATTATCTAATTTACTGATTTTAAATGAATGATTTGAAAATTCCATCAAAATTATTTCTATTAAATTCTCAAGTCGCTCATCATATTTGTTGATTGTGAGTTTTCCCTTTTTTTGAGCAAGTTCATCACTGGTTAATCCAATAATTATTTTATCAGATATTGAAAATGCATTTGAAAGCAAAGTAAGATGACCTTTATGAATTATATCAAATGTTCCACCCATTGCAACAAGAGAAAATTTAGACATGCAAGCGTATGAATTCCTTTGAAAATAAATCTATTATTTTACATAAATTAGAACAAATTGACCCTTTTCTGAAATTGGGACATTATCTCTATCCCATACAAAGGTCTCAATGAAGAACAATCCACTATTTTTTGGGATCCATTCTATAGTTTGAGATTGAAGTCCAGTACCAATAAACTGGCCATCATATTTTCCAATATATTCAACATATGGAAGTTTTCCAGATTCTTTGATTTGTACATAGTATGTGTATGGAGTTTCATTAGTAGATTGATCTACTGCAAATTGTATCCAAGTTTTACTTTCTATATTTACTATAGAACCAAGTTCTATTTCAGAAAGATTATTTCCAAGAGAATCCTTTACAACAACATCAGAAATAGTAACTAATTTTGTTAAAGATTGCGTGGAAGGAAGTGTCACATCAACAACATTAGAATTGAAAATGTTAGATTCTGCAAACATTAAAAATCCTTTAGAATTCACATTAATTTTTTCATCAATATCAAAAATAACTTCAGCATTAGATTCTACATCACCAAGTTCGATTGTTGATACACTAAGAATTCTAGGAGGTTCAAATTCATCATAGAAAGCAAGGTAGATATTTGTATTAGAATTTTGAGAATCACCATTTTGTAAAACTCCTGAAAATCTAAACAAAGTGTCCCAAGATACTTCGCTTGAATATACTACAAATTCTGTTTCTTTTCCACTTGAGGAGTCAAAAATAATTTTTGGTGAAACATATGCCTGAGTTATGTTAGGATTAGGGGTTTGGGAACGAATGACATATGGAGATTTTCCATCAGGTGGAATTACGTCTAAAGTGGAATTACCAACTACAACCTCTAACGGGTCAGAATTAAAATCATCAAAAAAGCTTGCTTGAATTCGAACATTATCTATAGAGGTTAAAGAATTATTATTTTCAACTATACCAACTACAACAGTATATCCATCTGAATCCAGATAGACAAAGGGAGTATTATTACTAAAAGATACAGATAATGTTGAAGGATTGTCTATAAATTCTGCAGAAAATACCTGTGAAAACGGAATTAAAAGTAAAATTAAAAATACACTAGAAATAATTTTCAACATATAGATTTCTTTGAGAATTAAGATTAATCTCAGATAACAATTCACATAGTGAACAAAAAAGGTAACAACGTTTAACCCAATTCACACTAGACGTGTTAGATAATAAAAAGAAAGTAAAAAGAGATGTAAATTTTAGCCTTTCTTTGCGGTTAATGCTATCCAGTAAATCAATCCTGGTGCTAAACCTACAATGAGTGGAATAAATACTGGCCATCCATCTGCTGCGCTTGTCATAAGAAAAAACGTAAACTTATCCTATTTAAATCCATCCAGAAATCTGAAATCCATCATAGATCTGATATGTTTTAAAGTGGACCGGACGGAATTCGAATCCGTGACCCCCCGCGTGCAAGGCGGGTATACTACCAGGCTATACTACCGGCCCACATGAAGAATGATTAATGTGTGGATTTTAATTGTTGTCTTCTTGGCAAGGATTTTATTTGAATGTAAGATCGTTTTTCCATGGTACTTTTAGAATCACAGATTAAACTAAAAGTGAATAATATTGCACCTGATTTTGAACTATTAGGAATTGATGACAAGAAACATTCGTTAAATGATTATAGTAACTACAAAGGAATTTTGGTGATTTTCATGTGTAATCACTGTCCATATGTTAAAGCAAAAGTAGATTCATTAAATGAGTTATATGAAAAATTTGGAAAAGACATTGCCATCGTAGGAATCAATAGTAATGATTCCACAGATTATCCTGAAGACAGTTTTGATGCCATGAAACAAACAGCAAAAGAAAAAGGATTTGGATTTGACTACCTAGTAGATGAAACACAAGAAATTGCTAAAAAATATGGTGCCATGTGTACACCAGATCCATTTTTGTTTAACAGTAAAAAACAATTAGTGTTTCATGGGAAAATTGACAATTCTATGAAACCAGATGATACAGTTACCGAAAAGACAATGGTTAACAACATACAAAAATTATTGTCCGGTGAAAAAATTGAAAAGGATTTTGACCCATCAATTGGCTGTTCAATCAAATGGAAAGAAAATTAAACTTAAATGACTCCAGCCTAGAGTGTTGTTCGTGGGCTCGTAGCTCAGCTTGGCTGGAGCGTTCGACTGATAATCGAAAGGTCATGTGTTCGAATCACATCGGGCCCATTTTTTATCATTTAAAATTTTGAGATACGGTTTGAGACCACTGTAAAACATCATCAATCTTTTCAGATAATACGTCTGAATCAATTTTGAGGTTTTTGGGTATTTTTCCACAAAGTGCTAATTTCATACGTTTTCCAGATTTTTCTTTGATAGGATTTATTGAATCTGCAAAAAAATTCAAACTTTCAACAGTTTGTGAAAATACAACTACTAACAAAATCCCAGGTTTCTGTTTCCAAATTTTTCCAATTAACTTTTGAAAATCAAGATCAAATAAGACATTGATTGCAGTAGACATATCGCCTAAATGATAAACTCTCCAATTGTCAGAATGATAAGCAGCTGATGCAGCTTCAGAAAACAAGAGGCTTTGGGAATCAGCTGCAATTATGATCACATTCTTTTTTGAATCAGAAACCACATGAAGTTGATGAAAAATTTGAAAGGATTTTGATATTGTGGTTTTTAAGAGATTCAGTTCAGAAATACCAATCTTACCATCATCATACAAATTCTGGATGGAATTAATGACAGGTAAAATTCCTTCAAAGATCAAACGGTTTACAGTTGCTCCAGAATGTAGACAATTACGAATTAGAGAGAAAATCTGATCTTCAGTACCTTTAATTAAATAATCAAGATACCTAGGTGCTATTTTGAAATAATCATCAGGGAAATTAAAAGACTCTTGTCCTGATTCTAAAAACCACAAGATAATATTTCCAATATTTTTTTGACGGAGTAATCCTTCAGCTGCAAAAACTTTCAAATATTTTGCCATAGTAATTCGATTAACATTAATTTTTTCAGATATCTCAACCCCAGACATTCCAGTTTCAGAATCTTTCAAAATTGGAATTAATTTTTGTCTAATTTCTTCAGTTGAATATCCTCTACCCATAGTGCTCTTGGATTAAGGTATGGTATAAAGACTAATTTCCATTTACATTAACATTCTACTTTTTAAAATAAAACATTATATACTTGGGTACCTTATTGTACGGTAAGGAAAAGTAAATTGCCAAAAGCCGGATTCAAATCAATCACTGTTTCAGAAACTGTTTATGATAATTTCCATGAAGTTTATCAAAAAAGTAAAGACGACCTTGTAATGAAAGGGGTTAACAGTTTTTCAGGTTATGTAACTTACATGTTAGAGGAGATGATGCAAAAAGATAAGACATTTGCAAGATATGCTCCAAAAATTGAAAAAATTTCAGTTGATGATGATCGTGTTATATTAAAAGATAATATTAAAAATAGAATTGCAGAAGTTGCAGTTCAAAAAGGAGAATTATTTTGTCAGTTATGTGATGAGAAAGATTGTGTGCATGTCGGTTTTGTATTTTCATTACCAGATGTGTATGAAGTTCTAAATGCCAGAGGAATTAAACATCCAAAATAGAATAATGGAGGAGGCGGGATTTGAACCCGCGAACTCCTGAAAGACAGGATCACCCATTATTTGATCTTAAGTCCTGCATGTCCAAAAGCACATTGTGCTTACTTTGGCCAGGCTTGATTACTCCTCCAAAAGGGTAAAAATCTGTGCGAAATTTAACAGTTTACAGGAATTTCACTCAGGATGAAGAATTATAAGGATTTTCTACAGGATAAATTTGTGCTTCGGTAGCTCAGTCTGGTAGAGCGTTACATTGGTAATGTAAAGGTCACGGGTTCAGATC
>JAPYTM010000068.1 GCA_029941825.1 Candidatus Nitrosopumilus sp. | reverse complement strand
TTAGCTGATTCTGAATCCCGTGCAATATTATTTTCAATGATTAAACAAGGAAAAACAGCTGCTGAACTATCTGATAAACTCAAAATACCACTTAGTTCTGTGTATAAAAAATTGGCAGATTTAGAAGAACTCACTTTAATAGAAATTGAAAAATGGTTACTATCTGATAAAGGTAGAAAATACAAGGTTTACAAGAGCCGTGTCAAAACTGCAGATATATCTATAAAAAAACCTGAACCCTTATTGACCCTAGTACCTAACGTGTGATTTTTCATGTCAAAACCAACTATTATTCAGTTATCAGAGTTTGATATCACTCAAAAAATTATTGAATCCCTTAGTAATGTTTGTACAAGAGCAGTACTGTTTTCAATTAAACATGAATCAAAAGATGCAACACAAATTTCAGAAGAACTACAAATATCAATATCTACTGTTTACAAAACACTATCTACTTTAGAAAATCTCACTCTTGCAGAAGTTGATAAATTTATCATATCTAAAGAAGGTAAAAAAATTAAACAGTATAAAAGTCGAATTGGCAAAGTGGAAATTACTTTGGATACCTTGGAGCCTGTTTTGATATTATACCCAAATACATCAAATTAAAAAACTGTGTAAGAAATTTTTGTTGAAATAATTTAAATTAAGATTGGTTGTTTACTTGTTCTAGAATTTTAGAACAAGTATGTGGAATGTCATCTTGCTTTAAATAATTAGCTCTGCCTAAACATTTTAGTAAATCATGAAACGACAGATAATTTTGACATTAGTTACTGTACTTGCAGTGATTAGTGTTACAACCGTACCTCTAACTCAAAGCGTTAATGCGGAAGGTTTGATCCCAGAATGGATTAAAAATAATGCGGGCTGGTGGGTAGATGGCACTGTAGATGATACAACTTTTCTAAATGGAATTGAGTTTCTTGTTGAAAATGACATCATCAATGTTTCATCTGAATCAATTGATGTTGATACAATAACTATTGGATTCATCCCAGTTGAGAAAGCTGATGAATTAACTTCAAAAGCTAATGCCTTGGAATTATTCCTTGAGAATAAACTAGGAGTAGATGTTGAAATTGTGATTCCAACAGACTATGAGACCATTATTGAAGGAATGAGATTTGGTCATATTGATGCAGCCTTTATGGATACAGGCCCTGCATGGATTACCCATCAGAGAACTGGCGCAGAAGCTGTACTTGCAGAACTAGTTGCAGGTAAAGTAAATTATCAAGCAACAGTTTGGACGTTGGCTGAGAATGATTCTATTCATTCATTAGAAGACACGGTTGGCAAAAAAGTTGCATTCACTAGCATTACTGGATCTTCAGGATTTGTAAGACCTATGGGAACTCTGGTAACTGAAGGTCACATTAACATTGTAGGGGATGATATAGTTGCCTTACAATCTGCATTGGCTGATAATTTTGAAAGTTATACTTTTGCTGGTGGATACAAAGCAGCATTGAATTTATTGCTTAATGGTGATGTGGATGTTGCATTTGGTTCAGATATTGCTCCACAAAAATATCTTGAATTAGAAGATCAAGTAAAATTACGTCCAGTAACAACAATTGGGCCAGTACCATCACATGTGTTTATGGTAAATGGCGAGATGTCACAATATACCAAAAACTCACTAGTTGATGCATTAATTGAACTCAATTATGATGAGAACAATTCCATATTGACTAACTTGTATGGTGCTGAAGCACTAGTTCCAACTACTACTACCATGCATATTGGTACTTTTGGAACATTCATTGATACCTTGACTGGACTTGATCAGTTGATTCTTGATAAACATGACAAGAGCAAATAAAAACTAGGCATCTAGAAATGAAACAAATTCAGATGACCAAAAACCCTTCTTTTTCATTAATCTCTACAAATAAAATTATTCAGCTAAATGATGTTTGGACATCTTATGACTCCAAAACTTTTGCTCTTGAGGGAATTGACATGTCCATAGATAGAGGAACAAACTATGCAATTGTAGGAAAATCAGGTTCTGGGAAATCGACTTTACTCAAACTACTAAATGGAATGATGATTCCAAGTAAAGGAACAATCAAAGTTGATTATGTTACACCCAACATGAATGATAAAAAATTCAAAAAAATGATGCATACTATAGGATACATTCCTCAAAGTCTTGGATTGGTAAAAAACATTACAGTGTTAGATAATATTCTAATTGGTGCATTACCTAGATTAAACAAATTACAATCATTACTGAAACAATTTCCTGAATCCGAAATTAAAGAAGCTAAAAGATTAATAGAATTGGTTGGATTAGATGGAAAAGAAACTAGAAAAGCCTACATGTTAAGTGGTGGTGAAAAAAGAAGAGTTGCAATTGCTAGAGCGTTAATGCAAAAACCGACAATTTTACTTGCAGACGAAATTGTTTCAGAATTAGATCATGTAACGGCACGTGAAATAATGGATTTGATTGTAGATGCTCAAAAAAAAATGAATCTGACTGCAATTATGGTTCATCATGATATACAATTAGCACTAGAATATGCAAACAGAGTTGCAGTGATAAAAGAAGGCCAGAAAATTTTAGAGATTGGAGTTGAAGGTGATAACATAGTTGATTTTCAAACTGGAGATATGACTAATGCCGAAATTATGGAGATGCATTTTGATGACTCCAAAAAATAACATCGTTATTGGTATAATTGTTGCATTATTGGTAATAGCATCTTACAACATTGATGCAAACCCTCTTGATTTTGCTGAAGGTATTCCTAATCTTGCAATAATACTTGAAGAAATGATAGCAGTTGAGCCAAAATACATTCCAACTGCACTTTGGGCAATGTTTGAAACAATTCAGATGGCGTTTATTGGAACTGTAGTTGGTGTTGTGATTGCATTACCCCTAAGTATGCTTGCAGCAAGGAATTTGAATAGTAAATTTGTCTATGCCCCAATCAGGGCATTATTAGCTGCAATTCGCACATTCCCTTCAATTTTGTGGGCAATCTTGTTTGTAATTATGGTGGGATTAGGACCGTTTGCTGGGGTATTGGCAGTTATCATGTATACTGTGGGTTTTGTTGCAAAATTACAATACGAATCAATTGAGGCAATAGATTCTGATCCAGTAGATGCAGTTAGCTCTATTGGTGTTTCAAAATGGCAATTAATTAGATGTGTTGTAATTCCAGAATCTGCACCTCATTTACTTTCACAAATACTTTACATGTTTGATTACAATGTTCGTCAAACCAGTATATTGGGATTAGTAGGAGCTGGTGGAATTGGATTTTACATTATTAATTATATTAAATTCTTTGAATATGGTAAAGCCGCAATTTTCATGTTAGTTGTACTAGTTGCAGTTTTGATAATTGATTGGGTTAGTGTAAAAATTCGAGACAAATTTATCATGAAAACTCAACACGGTATGGAAGTTACGACAAAATAATTCTTTTTTTAAAAAAATATTTTTTATATCTTATGTAGTTACTTTATCTAACTGGTTAGTTTCTGCAGCAGTTTTAACCTCTCGTGCAATTCTTTTCCCCATACTCATCTGCTCATTATACAATAGGGAATAATATGGGGACCCATCCATGTAGATGTTACTTCCGGCCACGATTCTTGCTGAAAACTCAAATGACTTGAATTTGGCATTCTCATCATACACTCCTTCAATACAAAATGGCCCATTCATTCCAGGGGATACCATTCTCTTTGCAGCCTCTACAAAATTCTCACCCATCTCATAAACTTGCTCTAATAATGATTCTCGTAATACTAGTGGACTATTTCCAATTACGTTAAATGATGGAACTTTGGCTGACTTTAATTGCTGCTCTGAGGGTATTCTTGCCAAACCTTCAATGTCTGATTCATGTCTTTGGTCTGCCCCAAAAAACTCCAACTCTTCTTTTAGTGGAGAATAAAAGAATTGTAAATATGCCAAGACTCCTGCAGCATACTCTTGAATGTAGAGTGTTTCATCTTTGGATATAATTCCCTCAGAAATTAACTGGTCTCTTTTTGTATTGTAATCTTTTTCATTTGCAGCCATAAAATATCCCTTACCGCCAGCTGCCCCCTGTCTTTTTACAATTACTAGATTTTTGATATCTTTAGGACTTGATACTGGTTCAGGCATTGGTAGATTTGCTTCTCTCATCAATTTCTCTTTCATACCTCTATCTGACTCCCAACGTAGAATCCATTTGTTTCCAAAGATTGGTGTCTTTATTGATTCAATTTCTTCTGAACTCATTTGTGCAATTAGTGTACCATGTGGAATTAGAACTGCATTATTTTGCTCTAGAATGCTTTGACATTTTTGGTCCAATACTTCTTTGAATGAATCTACAATGATTAGTTCATCAATGAATGGAAATCTTTTGTATAATTTTTCTCGTTTTTTCTCACATACTAGAATTGTTTTTAGACCTTCATCTTTTGCACCTTTTAGAACCTGTAATGAACAGTGAGAACCTAATGTGGCAATTGATGTCATGATATTTGATTCTGTTTTGTACTTTATGAACTATTCCTGAATAATTTCAGAATTTTATCGCCTAAAAAATAGAGTAAATGTTGGCTTTTTTGATCTATTCAAGATAATGCAACAAAAAGAGAAATTAAGAACATAAAACCTTAAATTTTCCTTATACAATCTATATCAACTTGGAATGTTTACAATGTGACGGAAAAGGCAAAGTCATGAATGAATTTGGCCTTATGGAAAAATGTACCTTTTGTAAAACCCCTGATATTGGTTTTTAAAACAAATCAATCTCTTTTCTATCTTTTTGATATTATTCTAAAAAGGACTGGGAGAATTTTTATTTTATTTATCTAATTCTTTGGCTTTTTCAATACACTTGTCTGCCTCATCATCTTGATTCATTTTTCGAAGTATGTTGGATTTTTCAAACCATAAATCTGATGATTTTGAATCCAATTGAATTGCAAAATCCAAACATTTGATGGCAGTTTCATAATCTTCTAACTTTGCCATACATTTTCCTTTATTGCTTAATGCTTTAGCAGTATTTTTTTTATGCATTTTTTTATCAAGAATTACTTTATCAAAACATTCAATGGCATCCAAAAACTGTTCATTTTTATAAAAATCCTTTCCTTCCTCAAACCAATCTTTACCTGATTTTTTCTTTCCAAATAGTTTCATGTCAAAAA
>JAPYTM010000067.1:1965-5185 GCA_029941825.1 Candidatus Nitrosopumilus sp. | reverse complement strand
CTTTGAAATTCTTTATACTTTAATTATTGAACTAGTTTATGGTGTTCAAAACTTGTTTCATGAATTAATTTCTAATATTGAAAATTTGACTCCAACTTTGATGATTAGTTTTGGTCTTCTTTTGGGAATCACACATGCTTTTGAGCCTGATCACATAGCTTCTATAGGTACACAATTAATCAAATCTAGAAAACAACCCACAAAAAATATCATAAAATCCATTTTTGCCAAGTCTTCTTTAATTGGAATATTTTGGGGTGCTGGACATACTACAACTATTGTTATCATTGGTATGTTGACTTCATTTTTGGCAATAACCATTCAAGATGAATTCTTTTTGGGATTTGAGTTGATTGTTGGTATTATGTTGGTTTTTCTTGGAATTACTACACTGAAAAATAAGAAATTTTTTAAAAATAAACATCGACATCCTCACAAACATGATGATGGACATATTCATTTTGATGAACATGATCATAAAACTTCTGAGCATACACATGAACACAAATCATATGCAATTGGATTAATTCATGGTTTGGCAGGAAGTGGAAGTGTTGTTGCTTTAACTGTCATGTATTTTGATAATATCGAAACATCCTTGCTGTTTTTTCTGTTATTTGGTTTTGGTTCTATTGTAGGAATGAGTGTAATTGGTGGATTAATGGGATTACCTTTTGCTTTTAGCACCAAAACAAAATTCTTAAATAAATTATTTAGAAATATAGCCGGCACTGCAAGTTTTGTTCTTGGATTAATAATATTTTATCAGGTAGGGTTGGTGGATTTACTATTCTAATTTTTTCGTATTTTACTAAATTCTGCCCCTAATATTTTTTTTCTACTAATTTTTAAAATACTGTAAATCATTTCAAAAACATCTTCTGTTTTATCTCCTAAAATTTTTACAATAATACCTGAATCATTTGGTAGAATTGATGTCCCTATTGAAATTGTCTTTAATTCTTTCATATTTTCATTGATCATATTTTCAAGTTCAACTATGTGTTCTTTTTTTGTTAGTATGTACATTGTTCCTACTATGCAATACTTTCCAAAAACTCCATCTGTTTTTAAATTCTGATTTTTAGGCTCTATTTTCATATTCTCTAAACATCTAATCTTTCTTTCTTGATTTTTACAATATGTTCTAAGGTAACAAATATCAAAATCAAAAATTTCATTTCTTGCCATTCTTCCAGGCGTTAAAACCTCTGAATAAATTACAGTTGCATTATCATGTACATTCAAGTTTATTTTTTGATAGTATCTTGAATTTTGATACGGAATAATTTGATCTGGAATATATTCTAAATAGCAATTATCATCTACTGTTATGTTAGTCATTTGTAATGCAAAATTTGAATTCATACTGTAGATTCTTGTTGCACCTTGAGTTGTAATGTGGGATACTGCATTATTTTTTAGTGTAATATCTATCTTGTATCTATCACCTTGTAAAATTCCGCCTGATGGCGAAATGATATACAAATATGCCATTTCTGGAAGTGATTTTTCTAAATACACTGCTCGTTGAATTTGTAGTGGTACTTGAGAAAATTGTTTTGTAATTGAAGTTTTTTTACTACTACCTTGCTTTAGTTCTATTTCTAGAATTCCAACTTTCCCTGATTTTCCAACTTCTAATTGTTGTATTTTTGAATCATATTTTTGTATTTCATTAGGAATGTCATCTGGAACAAAATCTAGTTTATTCAATTTTCCACCTTTTTTGATTGTGTTGATTTTGGTGATGCATCTAGTAATACATCACGTATGATGTGTTCTACAACTTTTTTTACTCCCTGATCTGTTTTACAATTTATAAATTCAAATGGTTTATCTTTTCTTATTCTTTCTGCATCGTGTTTCATAATTTCTAAATTGGCTCCAACTAATTCTGCAAGATCTATTTTATTTATCACCAAAAGATCACAATTCACAATTCCCAACCCTCCCTTTCTTGGGTATTTGTCCCCTCCTGCAACATCAATAATGTACATAAAATAATCTGCTAGAATTGGACTAAATGTTGTTGTGATATTATCTCCACCACTTTCAATTATGATCAAATCTAGTTCTGGATGATTTTCTTCCATTTCTTCAATTACTGAAAGATTCATTGAAGGATCTTCACGTACTGCAGTATGTGGACATCCACCTGTTGCAAGACCAATCACCATATTTTCTGGCAATAACCCTCTCTCTGTAGCCAAATTTTTTCTCATTCTATCTGCATCTTCTTTGGAGATAACATCATTTGAGATGATGCTGATACTATATCCTATTTTAGCTAACATAGGAACCATTCTTTCAATTAACATACTTTTTCCAGAACCTACTGGACCTCCTATACCTATTCTGGGAATGTGACTCATAAATTAAAAATTAATTTTTATGTAATAAACATTTTAGAATCCATTTTCTCATGAGACATTTGCACTATGTCTAGTTGAGGTGTGAATTGCCACATATCAAAAACTGATTTGTCTTCATTATTTTTTATGGTTTGAGTGATTGTTGATTTTACATCGTGAATAATTTTTTGACTCTCTAGATGCTGAATTAGCCCCAATCTTAATGCTGCTCCAACAACACTTACTGTAAATCCATACAGTAACATTGCCATGCTTTTTTCTTTTTTAATTTTTAGTGCGTTGCAACATATTGCAAATGCTACTGGAAATACACCATATGCCTTTTTTTCTTTAATTGCTTTTTGATACTTGGTAAGAATATCGTTATCTTTAACAAAAACTGATACACATTTTATTAACTGTGTTCCTGAATTAATTGACGCATTCCTCATCTCTTTGATTGATTTCATTGAAAATGAAATTTCATCTATTTGAATTATTTTTTCAAAATCTTTATTGTTTGCATTTTTTAATGCATTAACAAGAGCAACACAATCTGATGGCCCAATTTGTTGTATGATACTTGTTTTGATCATATTTCTTAAATCATCAACTCCTTTGATCTGATTTTTTGAAAAAAGAAATTCTAATCCATTTGAAGTAGCAAAAAGACCTGTAGGAAAAAATGAATCTGAAAGCTGCATCATTGCAAGCTCTTCATTAATTTCATTAATGTTCATGAACATCAGCACTTTTGTGTGGGAGGAATATTTTTTCTTCAACCTTCATTTCAATATCATTAATTATTTCTTTGAATAACCTTTCAAACACTTCTATCTCAGAGTCTGCTTGAATTGGGAATAATA
>JAPYTM010000067.1:0-1865 GCA_029941825.1 Candidatus Nitrosopumilus sp. | reverse complement strand
CTTCTGAGAATCTTCTTTTCTAACTCCATTCGTGAAATTTTCATTTTTTCAAGATTAAATCTTTGAAGTTTATCGTCTTTGAAAATATTTCCAATTACTGAATTAATACTAATCATGATGATTCCCTCACAATGATAAAATTATACTTTGTCAACTATTTTTGAATTATTAAATACCGTTACAATGTTACTAATTCCATTGATGCTAACTCCTAGAGAACTAGAAAAACTAAATATTTTTGTTGCAGCAGAATTGGCACGTAAACGACAAGGTAGAGGTTTAAAATTAAATCATCCGGAAACCATGGCAATTTTAGCTGATCATATTTTAGAAGGTGCAAGGGATGGACGAACTGTTCCAGAATTAATGAGTTCTGGAAAACAAGTTCTTACAACAGATGATGTTTTACCAGGAGTTCAAGAATTAATTCATTCAATACAAGTTGAAGCTACCTTTGATGATGGAACAAAATTAGTTACAGTTCATGATCCAATAGGGGAGCCTTTCAAATGATTCCGGGTGAATATTTTATTTCAAATGATCCTATAATTGCAAATTCTAAACAATCAACTATTTCTTTAACTGTTCAAAATACGGGTGATAGACCAATTCAAGTTGGTTCACATACTCATTTTTTTGAAGTAAACAAAGCATTGGATTTTCCTAGAAAGCAATCATATGGATTTCATCTAAATATCCCTGCAGGCACATCCATTAGATTTGAACCCGGAGATAGTAGAAATATTGAGTTAACTGAATTTTCTGGAAAAAGAATTGTTTTTGGATTTAATGGATTGGTAAACGGTCCACTTGATGAAAAACGTGATAAAGCATTTTCCAATGCACAAGAACAAGGATTTCGAGGTATTGATTCATGACTCTAACTATCCCTAGAAAAAACTATGTTGATTTGTTTGGACCAACGACAGGTGATAGAATTCGTCTTGCAGATACTGATTTGATTATCGAAGTTGAAAAAGATTTGATAAAGTATGGTGATGAATCAGTTTTTGGTGGAGGAAAAAGTATTCGAGATGGGTCTGCACAAGCCAGTGGTGTATCTAGAGAAAACTCACTTGACCTTGTAATTACTAACGCTGTAATTATTGATCCAATTTTAGGAATCATCAAAGCTGACATTGGCATAAAAGATGGAATGATTGTAGGTGTTGGAAATGCTGGAAATCCAAATATCATGGATGATGTTGATATGATAATTTCATCAAACACTGAAGTTATTGCAGGGGAACATACCATTTGCACTCCTGGTGGAATTGATTCTCATATTCATTTTATTTCCCCACAACAAGCAACCCATGCGATTTGTAATGGAATTACTACAATGATTGGTGGGGGGACTGGGCCTTCTGATGGAACTAATGCTACAACTTGTACTCCTGGAAAATGGAATATTCATAGAATGATAGAATCCGTAGATAACATTCCAATGAATTTTGGTTTTCTTGCAAAGGGAAATGATTCTCTTGAATCAGAATTATACGAACAAATTGAATCAGGAGCTTGTGGATTAAAATTACATGAGGATTGGGGAACTACTCCTGCAACAATTAATTCTGCACTAAATGTTGCAGACAAAACTGATACTCAAGTTGCAATTCATACTGACACACTAAATGAATGTGGATTTGTAGATGATACAATTGCTGCAATTAATGGAAGAACAATCCATACTTATCATACTGAGGGTGCAGGTGGTGGACATGCTCCAGATATATTAAAAATTGCAAGTGAGTCTAATGTTTTACCATCTTCAACAAACCCTACACGCCCCTTTACTGTAAACACTTTGGCAGAACATCTTGACATGATGATGGTATGTCACCATCTTAATTCATCAGTACCTG
>JAPYTM010000066.1 GCA_029941825.1 Candidatus Nitrosopumilus sp. | reverse complement strand
ACAGTATACATTCCAAAAGGAAAACAACTTCATGAAATTATTAGTTCACTTCAACAAGAACAAGGAACAGCTGATAACATCAAATCAGATCTTACTAGATCACACGTTGTTGATTCTCTAGGTAAAGTAGTTCAGAGATTAAAACTATACAAAAAAACACCACCAAAAGGATTGGTTATGTTTTGTGGGGCATTACCGCCAGAAGGTGGCGGTCCACTTGGAAGTGAAGTAGTTACAGTTTGGGAGATAGAACCACCAAAAGATTTGAATCAGTACCTGTATCGATGTGATGATCATTTCCATGTAGATATTCTAAAGGATATGCTAAAAGATGACAACCTGATTGGATTTTTGGCAATTGATGCAAAAGATGCAGGTTGGGGATTACTACATGGTGATAAAATTGAAGTCTTATCTCAAACAGGTTCTGGAGTAGCAGGAAAACACAGACAAGGTGGGCAATCTGCAAAAAGATTCCAAAAGCTAAGGGAAATGGAATTAACATATTATTTTAACAGAGTTGCAGATGTGACAAGAGAGTTTTTCATTGATATTTACAAAATTAAGGGACTTGTAATCTCAGGTCCAGGGCCTACAAAAGAGGATTTCATTAATGGAAATTATCTAGAGTATAGATTACAAAATATGATAATTAATACAATTGATGCATCATATGCAGGGGCAGAAGGAGTAAGAGAGGCTTTTGCAAAATCTGAAGATGTTTTAGGTAATTTTAGAATGGTAGAAGAAAAGAAAATGGTAGAGAATTTGTTTAGAGAAATAAACACAAACACTGGAAAAGGATCTTACGGATTACAAGAAGTAATTGAATATCTAAAGAACAATGTTGTTAAAATGACAATCATTACTGATAACACAAATCTGCACAGAGTTGAGGGTGTGTGTAAAAGATGTCAGCATAGTCAAGAAGAAATTGTAGAAAGACCGCTAGTTATTCCAAAAAAGACTGAATTTACAAGTAAACCATGCCCGGAATGCAATGCAATGGAGGTACAAGTCTTTGAGCAAGATGTTGTGGATTATTTAGAGATTTTATCATCTAAAGTGGGTTCAGAATTACAAGTTATTTCTGGAAGTGCAGAACATGGAAACATGCTTGCAAGCCTTGGCAAAGTAGGAGCAATTTTGAGATATAATCCAGGTCATTCTAAGTAAGTAAATCACGAATATTTTTTGCTAGTTTTACTAATTCAGCATCGTCAGATATTTGACGCTTAGTCCAGACAGTCCCCTTACTATTGTATCGGGGGATTATGTGGATATGAACATGTGGGATAATCTGTTTTGCAGCTTTACCATTGTTTTGACCAAGACTAAATGCATCAGCACCAGTTGCAGCTAAAATTGCTTTTGCAACTTTTGGAGCAATTGCAAAAATATTTCCAACATCTTTTGGATTCATATCAGTTATTTTTTCATGATGTTTTTTTGGGATTATCAAACTATGACCCACATCAATTGGGTATTTGTCTAAAAATGCAATGTGTGAATCATCTTCATAAAAAATATGTCCTACTCTTGTCCCATCTAAAATATCACAAAAAATACAAGACATGGTAAATAGCAACTTGTAATTTTATTTATTGGTTTTAGTAAATTGATTGGTGAAATTTGTAATTTATCCACATTACTAACGAATAGTTAATTAGGGTAAATTTGAGAGTTTGAGCAACTCATGGGTAGAAAAGAACGAAGGGATCGAGAAAATAAACGAGAAAGTTATGCATCTCGACAATCAACTGTAAAAAGAAAAAATATGCTTATTGCAATTGGAGTTTTCTCTATAATTGCAGTAATTGTGGGATATTCAGTTTACGTATTCCTCAACATGACTGAAACTGCACCAGGAGGACCTGAAAATGCAGGTGCATTAGGTAGTGCTCATGACCATGCAGGGGTTTTAGTGAATATTTTTGGTGATTCATTTGACTTTTCAGCACCATCTTATCAAATCAAATCAAGTTGGATTCATTTTGAAGCGCGAGATGCTTTTACAATTCACAAACATGCCACAGGAGTTACGCTAGGGTATCTCTTTGATACATTACAATTAACATTAGATGATCAATGTTTCATATTCAAAGATGGAAGACAATTCTGTACAAATGATGATTATGTATTACAATTCTACATTAATGGCGAACAAGTTTCAGATATTCGAGAATATGAAATTGCAGATGATGATAGGATTTTGATTGCATATGGTTCAGAAACACCTGAAGAAATAGATGCAATGTTACTAGAGTTGGAAAGTAAAGAATTACTCAAGTAGGTTTTGATTCATCTTTTGTTGTAAATTTTGCCAATTTGTCAAAGAACATGTAATATCCACATTTGACACATCGCAGAACAGTTAATTCAGTAGTTAGGAATTCTTTGTCATCAAAGCGTCCACTTAACTTTACATTCTCACCTGCAATCTCTGCTTTACTACTTTTGCATACTGGACATTCTAATGCTTTTTCTTCCATGAAATTATTCAGAATATTTAGAATTTAAACTCAATGAAAAATTTTTAGATTAAGGATGATTTGAAATTAGAAAAACAATTTTGGCTGATGTAGATATTGTAATATCTGAAGAAAATACAGGTGTGCTAAATGAGGCATCCTCAGCAAAGGCCCTCATCATAGGGGCAAATGTAGGTACTGCAAAATCATCCAAAGTGATTGATTGTACACCGATGATTTTTTGATCAAGTGGAGATAATGCATTTTCTGCTTTAGATTTTGCATTGTATATTGCATCTTCAATCAAACTATCTTTCACTGTAGAATAGTATTGAGGGGATACTGTAAAAGAAACAGAATTTACTTTATTCACACCAGAGGATACAACTGAATCTAAAATATCAGCTGCTAAATCTAATTTTTCAATTTTAACTGTAAGTAGGTTTGTGACCTTATAACCAATTAATTCAGAAGTGTGACGTCCAGTTTCTTTGTCTTGATAATAGTCATACAAAGGGGTAATAGTAAATCTAGACGTACTCAAGTCATCATCAGATATTCCAAGTGATTTTAGTTGTAAAATTGCACTAGATAGTAAATGAGAATTTGAATTTAACGCAGATTTTGCAGTGTCATCAGTTGTTTCAACTCCAAACTCTATTACAAGTAAATCAGGCTCCACACTTTTTTGAGCAGTTCCAGTAACTGAGATGGTATGCTCAATTGTATCAGAAGTTAATGATTTTATCATGGAGCTATGTTTTTCCATCATGGAGCTATGAACATCACCAGAACTCATTGAACCGTGAATTTCAGATTTTGTTATTTCATTAGTATCATCATTTTGAGATTCTGCATTATTTTCAGGTTGAATTAACACAACTGCAAACGCTAAAACTAGAACTAATCCAACAATGGCTGCAATGTTTAGAGGGTTCAACAAAATGATACAAAAAAAGATGACATAAAAACTAGATGTATGATTTATCAGTAGATCATCATAGTACAATAAAATGAAAAGTCAAAAACCAAAAGCAATATCTAAATTATAGCAATCATGAAATCTCATGTTATGGAAATTTCTAGTAGAAATGTTGTAGAAGGTACTGCTAGAGCCCCACATAGAGCAATGTACAAAGCTATGGGGTTAACTGATGATGATTTATCAAAACAATTCATTGGTGTATGTCATACAGGAAATGAAGCAACACCATGTAACATTCACCTTCCAAGATTAGCCATACAGGCAAAACAAGGAATTAAAGATACAGGTGCCACTCCAAGAGAGTTCTCAACTATTGCAGTAAGTGATGGGATTGCAATGGGTCATGAAGGAATGAAATCATCACTAATTTCACGTGAAGTAATCGCTGATTCTATTGAATTAATGGTTAGAGCACATCAGTATGATGCACTAGTAGGAATTGCAGGATGTGACAAAAGTTTACCTGGAACTATGATGGCAATGGCTAGACTAGATATTCCATCAGTGTTTGTTTATGGAGGAACAATTATGCCAGGAATGCTTGAAGGTAAAGAACTAACTGTTGTAGATGTCTATGAGGCAGTTGGGGCATATGATGCAGGGACATTATCTTTAGAGGGATTAAAAAATATTGAAAATACGGCATGTCCAAATGAAGGGTCATGCGGAGGTATGTTTACTGCAAATACAATGGCATCAATTTCAGAAGCTATTGGTTTGGCATTGCCAGGTAGTGCTAGTCCACCAGCTGAAGATGACAGACGAGAAAAAATGGTGTATGATTCAGGGGTTGCATGTGCAAAACTATTGGAGATGAATATTCGCCCTAAAGAAATTTTATCATTTGAAGCATTTGAAAATGCAATTGTAATGCTAAATTCAGTTGGAGGGTCAACTAACGGAATATTACATTTACTTGCATTAGCACATGAAGTAAACATTGATTTGAGTTATGATGATTTTGAAAGGATTCGAAAAAAGACACCTCACTTGGCAGATATGAAACCTGGTGGAAATTATGTAATGAACTCACTAGATAAAATTGGTGGAATTCCATTTGTGTTAAAAAAATTACTAGACAAAGGATTACTAAATGGAAATTGTATGACAGTTACAGGAAAAAGTATCAAAGAAAATAT
Organism: Candidatus Nitrosopumilus sp.; assembly: GCA_029941825.1. Lineage (GTDB taxonomy): Archaea > Thermoproteota > Nitrososphaeria > Nitrososphaerales > Nitrosopumilaceae > Nitrosopumilus. Next base: position 641 of record JAPYTM010000066.1, on the reverse strand, counting down.
TGATGCAATTACATTCCCAACAACAGATCAACAGATTGTAAAATCAGTTGAAAATCCACTACATACAGTCGGAACTGCAGTGATACTCAAAGGAAGTCTAGCTCCTGAAGGTGCAGTGATTAAGACTGCCGGAGTTGAGATGACCAAATTTACTGGAAAAGCACGAGTGTACGATAGAGAAGAATATGCATTTGATTCAGTAGCTAAAGGTGAAATTGATGAAGGAGATGTGGTAGTGATTAGATATGAAGGTCCAAAAGGTGGACCAGGAATGAGGGAAATGCTTGCAACAACTGCAGCACTAGTAGGTCAAGGATTAGGTAAAAAAGTGGCAATGGTTACTGATGGTAGATTTTCAGGAGGGACAAGAGGATTCATGGTAGGCCATGTTGCACCTGAGGCATATGTTGGAGGACCAATTGCACTTGTAAAAGATGGGGATGAGATTACAATAGATATTGAAACTAATGCAATTAATCTTCATGTATCCCCTGAAGAGTTAGAAAATAGGAAAAAACAATGGGTACCACACAAACCAAATTACACAGCAGGTGCTTTGGCAAAATATGCTACACTGGTAGGATCATCTGCTGAAGGTGCAATTACAAAACCTAATTTATAATTCAGATAATTTTTTCCAG
>JAPYTM010000065.1 GCA_029941825.1 Candidatus Nitrosopumilus sp. | reverse complement strand
AGACCACACCAACATCAAAAGTAATTCCAACAGCAGTTGCACCTGGCATATACATGGACATATTTCAAATAATTTTGCAGCATAATAAAGGGCTTTCTACATTTCATGCAAAAATTATGAGCAAAATAATTATACTTAAAAAAAATTAGAGCCCATATTGACTACTGCCGAAATTAAAGAAAAAATTCTAAATGATATTGTTTTTTTAGGATTAAGATTAACAATCGGAGTCATATTCATAATTCATGGATATAGCAAATTTGGTAATGACGGGTTTGTTTCATGGATATCATCAATTGGAATTCCAGGAGAATTATCTATAATTATTGCATTAGCTGAAGTAATTCCAGGCATATTACTAATCATAGGCGTTCTAAATAGAATTTCAGCATCAATAATTTCAATTGTTATGCTAGGAGCAATATTTCATGTAAAAGGTGCTCAAAGCATTACAGGGGATAAAGGAATAGAATTGGATTTAATATTATTGGCTGTAGCACTAGTAATCATTGTGGCAGGTCCAGGAAGAATATCATTGTCACAAATAATTAAAAAAGTTCCCAGATGCCTTCATTAATTTTTTCCAAAATTTTCCATAATCAAACACATACATTTTGTTGTCTTTTTTAACAAATCAACTCTAGCAAATTCATTGGGCGAATGTATTTTTGAGAACATGTATGTGCTACCTATGGAAATACATGGTGATTTTAGAATATCAACAAATGAATACATTGGTCCAGTCCCAGCATTTGAAACATTCAGAATTGATGTTCCAAATGATTTCTCAGCTGCATCTTTAACTTGACTTACAAATGGATCAGATGAATTAGTTCTAGCAGCTGCCTCACCATGAAATATTTTAATTTTAATATCTCCAAAACCTTTTGATTTGAGATGATTTTTTAATCGAGTCACCTGTTTTTTTGGATCCATTTGGGGTATTAGTCTAAAATCAATTTTAACTAGAGCATCAGATGGAAGAACAGTTTTTGCACCATCTCCAATATATCCAGATACAAATCCTGCAATGTTACAAGTTGCTCCAGCAACTAAAGCCTTTTTGGCATCCATACCTTTCATATTATTAACAAAAGATTGGATACCAAATTCTTTTTTAAAGACATTTTCATCAAATGGTTCATTTTTAATTAGTTCTAAATCTTGTTTGGATAATGGAGTAACTTCTTTGTACCAATCTTTTATGAGTACATGTCCACTTGAATCTCGAAGTGTTTTTACGGCATCGATTAATCTCCATGCAGGGTTTTTAATTAAAACTGCCAAACTAGAATGTGCATCTTGAATAGATTCTTTTACAGATAATTCAACAAATAGTAAACCCTTCATTCCAAGACCAATGATAGGTCTATTTTTTGCATCAACATATCCAAATTCCCATATCACCCCATCACAAGAAAATTTCTGTTTGTATTTTTTTAAATATTTTTCAATATTAGCACTACCAGTTTCTTCTTCCCCCTCAATTACAAATTTTATGTTACAAGGTACATCATCAGTTGCATCTAAACACGCTTCAACTGCTTTGATTCGTGTAATTAGTTCACCTTTATCATCAGTTGAACCCCTACCAAAAATTTTATTTCCTTTTTTGATTCCGCTAAATGGCGGGTCATTCCATAAATCAAATGGTTCTGCTGGTTGAACGTCATAATGATTGTAAAACATCAGAGTCTTTGTAGAGTTTTGTTTTGATTTTATCTCCCCAAAAACAATTGGTGCCACTCCTTTTTTTAATCTCAAAATTTCAGATTTTATTCCAGATTTTTTTAATAATTTTTGTACAAGTTTTGCACATTTTTCAATTCCTTCATTTTTTGCAGACACGCTAGGTTGTCTGATTAAAGTTTGTAAATCTGAAATTAGACTATCCATGTTTGCATCTACATGTTTTAGAACATTCATTCTAGTCACACAATTTTATCAAAAGGTTTCATTACATTTGGAATTTCATCTAAGAGATCCATAGAAGTCATGTGTAGTCCTAATTTCTTTTGAACTGCTTTTCCTGCCAATCCATTGATAAATGCAGCAGCTGCTGCAGATTCCAGGGTATTTCGATTTTTAGCAAGTAGTCCTGCAACTAATCCAGATAAAACATCTCCAGTTCCACCAACAGTCATTGCAGGGATTTTTTTCTCATATAGATACGTAGTTGAGCCATTTGAAATTATATCAGTGGCGCCTTTTAGCAAAACTGTAATTCCATATTCTTTTGCATTTTTTTCTACAAGTTTGATTCGTTCATTTTTTGATGTTGGAGGAGACTCACCAAATAATCGCTTGAACTCCCCAGCATGAGGGGTAACTACAACATTTTTCTTTTCCAAAAGCGGTAAAACCTCAGGGATCAGAGCACTAGCATCCAAAGATAACCGAACATCTCTATCCAAGAGAGAGGTAACAAGATGCAATAATGAATTTCTTTCTTGTATTGCAAGACCCATTCCAATTGTTGCAGAATGTAAATTTCGAGGAATTGCACCAACTAGTTTGTTTACAGCCCCACGTGTTAATTTTTGATCAACTAAAGGAATGACAATCAGATTTGGAGAAATAGCACGTGTTGGTGTGACATTAATTTTTGGAACAGAGGTGTAAACTAAATCAGTTCCACATCGGAGTGCAGCAAGAGAGGATAAAATTGGGGCGCCATGATAGATGTAACTTCCTCCAATTACAAGAACAATACCATTATCACCTTTTCGAGAATTAGATTTTCGTGCAGGAATAAATTTTTTAACAATAGAAACTGAAAGGTTTTTTCTTACCAATGTAATATTCTCTAAAGAATGGAGGAATAAATCTTGTTTTGTAGATATGGTAGAGTTAAGATGATTTTTTATGAGATTTTTTAATGGTTTTGCTTGTTTTTTTAGTAGTTTTACTTGTTTTTTGAATGGTTTTGCTTGTTTTTACTTTAGAGGTTTTTCTTGAGCCTCTATCAAAAAATGCTTTTCTTGCAAAACAAAGGTATGTGGTATGTCCTATTCCCTGAAAAGAATGTCTAGTTTTTCCTTCTCTTGCTTCAATTGTACGTATAATATGTTCAGTAGATTCTATATCAGTAAATTCATTTTCAACTAAAGCCATGGTTAATTTTTCTAGTTGATTCATGGTAGGGCAAATTGCAAAAATGGATCCACTTCCCTTTAGCATTTGACGTACTTTAGGGATTATAGTCCACGGGTCACCCAAATCAATTAATGCCACATCCATATCTTTTAGAGGTAATTTTTTTTCAGTTTTGATATCAAAGTTGTGTTGTGTGACATATTTTGAAACTCCAGCTTTTTTGATATTTTTTTCTGCAATTGCCATAAAATTTTCATCAACATCAAAAGTGTACACATGGCCACGAGGTTTAACCACACTAGCAATAAAAGAAGTAAGTGAACCACTTCCAGTACCAATCTCTAAAATTTTTTGTCCGCTTCCAATTCCTGCTCGTGCAATAATGTATCCAATATCTTTTGGATAAACAATCTGTGTACCATGTTGAATTTTCATTACATAGTCAAACATAGTTGGTTTTAGAAGATAGACGTACTTGTCCTTGTTTGTGATTAATCTAGAACCATATTCTTTTCCAATTGCATCAGAATGTTTGATTACACCAATATGAGTATGAAATGATTCTTTTTTTGAAATTTTCATTAACCATTTTTTTGAATGATTAAAGTAAAACAATACAGGAGAGTTGTTCTTTATTAAGCTCATAGGTTTTTCCTAAAAATTTTAGATAAGAATCTATTCTTTTTGTATTTGAAAAATATGATTTTTAAAATCCACCAGTTAATTTTTGTGGTTTATGGCAAGGACATTCACAATCTTTTGAACACATATCATGAAATCCTAGTTTACACCAAAATGACGTTTTCCCCATTACAACGCTCATCATAAACCATATTTTAAATGTAAAACAGGAAAAAAGGCAGTTGAGATATCAGAATCAATTCCAACACAGATAGTATTTTAATCCCAATGACTCATCAAAAGAAGTGACAGAAATTAAACTTCAAGGTTCTGGCGGATATGTTATTGCTGAATTAACTGAAGAGCAAGCAAAAAAAGCAGATTTGGGCGTAGGAAAATTATTTTTAGCACCTGTTGGAAAAATTGAAACAGAAAAAATGTCAAAACATTACTGTAATAATTGTGAAAAAGAGTTTGATAATCCACCAAAAATTCAGTTAGAGGAAAACACCAATGAGGAAGTTGCAGATAATTTGATCCTAGTGGAAAGAGGACAATACACCTGTGAGAAGTGTAATGCAACAATTGGTGAATATAGAGTATTCAAAAAGAATGATGAATCAAGTGAAGTTGGAAAAGCCAAACCTTCCAATTAATTTTAAAAATACAATTTATTTTCTAATACGCATTCAATAAATACAGTAATTTTTTAGAATCAATATGGCAAATCAAAAATGTATCTCTTGTGGGATAGGATTTTTCTCACCAACAGATTCAAACAAATGTTCTAAATGTGCAGGTCAAGAATCAACAGGACATGAAGGTCACGATTCATGTGGTTGTGGACACAGCCACTAATTATTTTTTTTTCTTTAGCATGCATATATTGAACAAGTTTTAGTTGAAAATATGATAAAAACTTCTGAACAAATGAAGACACTAGTTGAAGATTTTATCAAAATAACTAACATCAATTATGAAGACCAAACAGAAAAAGTTAGAGAAAAAAGTAAGATAATAGAATGGCAATTTCGTGTAGGGACAAATGTCATAGTTAGTAAAAATGAGAATAGGGTAGATAGGGTACATCTTAATGTAAATATGAGGTTTCCTCCTGAAGATTCAAAATTATTGATAATTAAAAATCCATCATTTTCAAAAGCAATCATGGAGATTAGTGAAATTTGTACAACATGTGGTGTAGGTCATCAATGGATTAAAAGTGATAAAACAATTGTGGGGTTGGCCATATTTTCACATGTTGATGAAGAGGTTCTAGATAGAGTGACATTTCATAGTGTTTGGGATAATGTTGCCAGAGTATCAGGACATGTACAAAAAATTTTACGAACAAATTTCAGTAGTTTTTCATCACAAACCAACTCATCTGATGAAACCATAGGCAAATCAATGTACAGATAATCCAAAATCAATACGTTTATGGCATAAAGTAACTATCTAACAGTAATTGGTTTGCACGCCAAGATATTTTTTGCAGACATTGTTTTGCAAAGATATCCC
>JAPYTM010000064.1 GCA_029941825.1 Candidatus Nitrosopumilus sp. | reverse complement strand
CAAATCCTAAATTTGTAACATTCTCAAATTTTTTATTTACTGCAGGACCTGACACTACAACTACATCTACATCTTGATTAATTTTTGAAATTGCTTCTAATGCTTTTTCAACAAGAAATATTCCTGCATCAGTACCACCTATTGAAATTATTATTGTCTGTTTCTCAAATGAAAACTTTTTTCTTAACTCTTCTCTTGAATTATTTGTTTGTCTAACTATTGGTCCTACCCTTTGAATATTATCTTGATTGTCTCCATGTTCAGGAATAATTACTACATCACATTCTTCAATAATTTTCTGCATTGATTTGTTCATCTTTTGTTCAATAAGTGATATTATGCCTCTAGTGAAATGAGTTTCAAGTACATCTGTGATTAAAACCGTAGGGATTTTCATCTCTTGTGCAATATTTAATGCTGCAAAATCTTCATCACTAATTACTAAATTTGGATTATCATTTTGAATAATTTTTTGTGAAATATTTTTACAATTTTTGTAATATTGATAATAATTCCATAACCACTTTGCTTGATTCTTTAGTGTACCATCTTTTACAATAAATGATGGTGGATTGTAAACATTTTTCACTTGGTAATTTATCTTTTTAAGAATTTCAGCAGCTCCACTTCCTGTTACAAAGTTTATTCTAATATTTTTGAAATTTTCTGCAATTGCAATATCTCGAGTTACATGGCCTAATCCAATTGGACTAGAAAAAAAATTAAAACAATTCATGATTCTTTTAACATCTAATCTTCATTTTTAGATTTTCATATGTCTCAAAGTTTAAATGGATTTTAACAAAGTAGGTTTCTGGGCTCGTGGTCCAGGTCGGTTATGACGTCGCCCTTACACGGCGAAAATCCGGGGTTCAAATCCCCGCGGGCCCATATACCCTTTCTTGGAACTAAAATAGAACACACTTGTGCCTAAAGTATGGGCATATCACTTGACAATGTAACAACTTGTTCTAATCTGTATCCGTTATTTTTAGATTCAATTCGAAGCCCTGTAACTCTTTGGAGTTACAAAAATCATCTTTACACATTTCTTAAACTAATTCCAAATCAAATTTATACTGACTTAATAAAACTCTTAAAGACCGAGAGGTTATAACCCTGACAAAATAATTTGGTACAATTGGCAATTCAAAACAAGAAAAAACTATCTTTGTATGTCTTTACATTTGTAATAATTGTTTCACTAATGATTATCACAATTCAAATTTATAGTATTGAAGAAGAAAACATCAAAACAACAATTATTAAAAATCATATTGAAATTCAAGAAATCATTGCAAAGTCCATATCTAAAAATATAAGTTCTGAGTTAGAGTCAATCATATTAGAACTATCACTTTTGGCAGAATCTGATGAACTACAAAATGATATTGGGACAGCAGAATCAAACAAACTAATTGAACAGACATTTAACCGCCTAAATTCTATTTCCCCAACTGCACAAATTCTTGCACTTGATGAAACTTTCAAAGTTCTCTCTCAGGTTAGTAAAAATCATGACTCATTTGTAGGTACAACTGTTAAAGGATTATCTGAATTAATTGATTCTAAAAAAAATACGCTACCATCAGAACCATCTATACTTACAATCAATACACTCCTATTTGACGAACCTGAAATAGCACTTACATTCCCAATAATCAACAAACAGACAAACATCTCTGAAGGGTTGTTGTTAGTTACACTCGCATCAAGTGAATTTTTTCAACGGCATGGAAACATCTATGATGTAGAATCTCAATTTTTGACTGTCATGGATGAAAATCATGTATTACTAATTCATCCTAACATGGAAAATGTTGGAAAGAATTTTTTTGATGATGAAATTCAACAAGACATTGACCGTAATTCTCTCTTAAATAACCACATTTTGCATGTGCTCCAAGGAAATCTATCTACTATACTTTTCACTTTAGATGATGATATTGGTGAGAGAATAAATTCAGGAATTCCTATCAGTGTTAATGGTAAAAATGAATTTATGTTTGGTGTAGTTACCCCTACTCAATCAATAAATCAAGAGATTGATGAAATGATCTTTTTAATAAAAATTCAAACTGTTTTTCTATTACTATCTACAATAACTGTTTTATTAGTATTCTTGTTAAAGCGTACACAAAGCTTCAAAAAAGAAAAACTTACAGTTATTGGACAACTTTCTTCTAATATAGCTCATGACATACGTAATCCGTTAGCCACAATTAAAAATGCAGGTGTAATAATTGATAAAGAAAATAATAACAAAAATGAAATTATTTCAAGGGAATTAAAACGCATCAACTTGTCTGTGCGACGTATTTCACATCAAATTGAGGAAGTGTTAAACTATGTAAGAACAACACCCATGATACTAAAACCATATTCAATCAATCAAACTCTTCAAGAGGCAATAGAGACATTGGATGTTCCATCAAACATTAGAATTGATATTCCAAAAAATAATGTAATCATTAAATTTGATCATAAAAAAATGTTGATTGTATTTGTGAACGTTATTTTAAATGCACTTCAATCTATTGAAGAAAACGAAGGCTACATCACAATTAACATGATTGAAACTTTATCTGATGTTACAATCAAATTTGAAAATTCTGGTCCAAACATATCTTCAAATGATTTGAAACACATTTTTGATACGTTGTTTACTACTAAACTAGAGGGTACTGGATTAGGTCTTTCTAGCTGTAAAAACATAGTAGAGCAACACAAAGGAACCATACATGCTACTACAAATCCTGTGATATTTTCAATTTGGCTGCCTAAATGAGTATTCTAATATTGACTAGTAATTGTCAATTCAGGTGAGAATAATGTCAAATATACTGATTCTTTTGGTAGATGATGATACTCAGTTTTTGGAGGCAACTGAATACATGCTAAAATATGAAAATTATGAGGTGATCACTGCTAAAAATGGAGAAGAATCTATCAAAAAGTACAACGAATCACGACCGGATATAGTTCTAATGGATTTGAAAATGCCTATAATGAATGGATACGATGCATTTTTTAAAATAAAAAAAGATAATCCTGATGCAAAAATAATCTTTACATCAGCTTACACAATTAACAATGAAGAGTTTAAGAAAGCAGAAAATTTTGGATTGTTTGGATTACTTACAAAACCTTTTGATCTTAATGAGTTAAACGACATCATTACAAAAAACTAACCATTATCTAATTTCTGACTTTCTTAAAATTTTGTATCTTTCATGATAATACTTTGTTGACTCTTTACAAAAAACTAGAAACCATTTCTTTAGTTCTAAATCATCTTCAAATATTTGATTTAAATTACTTATTCCTATGTTTATTGTATTATTTTTTTGAATTGGTTGATATAATAAATTGATATAAAACCAATATGATATTTGTTCTGCAAGTTTCTTCTCTGAAATATATTCAAAGTTTTTTTGATATTTAATGTGTATGTATGACATTAATTCATAAAATGGAATTCCATATTGAATTTGGATCTGAGGATTATCTGCAAGTAATCCATTTGCTAATAATTTTATTCCATATACTTTGTTTCCAATTTTTGATTTAACATATTCCCATTTTCCAAAAACTTTTGGCAATACTTTAACATATTTTTCTGCAATTTTATCAATGTCATTTTTTGTAAGATCAAGTACATCTATGCAATACAAAATACCATACAATGATAATCTATATTTATCAGCCATTCCTGTTTTGAAACTTTTCCCATCTTTTATGACAAGTCCTAAATCTAGAATTCCATCTGAATGTTTTCCTTTATCTTTTCTACCTACTAACAATCTTCTGTAAATTTTTTCACGTTCACGTAATTTTGAAATATCATTTGGTATGGAAATTTTTGCTAAATCCCATGTGGTCATTGATTCATTTTTACTCATTATTTTTAACAGGTTTTGAACATTTTGTCGGTGTTTACTTAATACCGATTTTTTTTCATTTGGAGAACCATAGTGAGTATGTGCATTAGGACGAATATACAATTTGTAATTTTGTAAATTACCATACGCTGAATCAGAAGGCATACCGTCTTACGGTATATCTCGATATATATAACTCAGGCTCAAGATATTCATGAAACAGAAAATCATACAAAAATGGCAACAATGGCCTTCTGAAAATCAGATTGGGAAAAAACATTTGAAACAAAATGTAAATGCCATACGACAAACAAAATCACCCATACTTACCACTGAGGATTTGATGGGTCTTTCTTGGATTTTGTTTGAGGAGAGACAGTAAGATGACTGTACAGTTGCAATCATCCAGTACTCAAATGAGATGTAAAGAAACAGGCAATCGTTTTGTAAAATTTCATTTCAAAATCAATGTTGAAAGGATGATTATATGAAATCCATCGTCGCCAAGTTTTTTTCAGATGATGAAGGTATGATTTCTGTATCATGTACCAAAAGAACTTGTAAAACAAGATATGTGAAAAACATGGCAGTAGCATGTATTTTTGGAATGTTATTTGTCGCATCTGTATCCTTATCTGGTGTGCCTGTTTTTGCAGAATCTAGTCAAACTACAATGCTGAAATTAGATGGTGAAAAAAGTCTACAAAAAACAGTTACTGTAATGAGCGTCCCTGAAAACAACGTTCTACCTTGGGGGACAGTCAAAGGAATGGTTAGCAACCCTATACAAGGATACCCTGTGATTATTCAATTCTTCAAGTCCATTGAAGACGATCCTATTCATGTTGCACAGGTAAATTTGAAAGGTGATAACTCCTTTGAGTACAAGTTCCGAGTATTATCTATAGATGGAGGTGAAATCACTCATTTTTTTGAAGGTGATTATACTATCAAAATCTTCAAGGTGGTAAATACGCCAAGAAATGATCTAGATTCTGCCTAGATCATTTTCATCTATTTTTTCTACGACTACGTTTGCTTTCATGCCTATCTGTGTTCATTTCTATTTCAAAATGGTATACAAATTCCCATGAGTCCATTTTTACACTTACTATTACTTTTTGAGTCTAAGTTTACCTTAATTTTTTTACTTTAATAATTCAGAATTCTTAGAACAATCGTTGGATTACGAAAAATTTTGTTCACAAATTTTAGATACAGATCCTAAGATTAGATTTGCAACCATCTATGATGAATGGGCAGTTCGTGTTGGAGGTGGTATGCGAAAAGGTTTAGACAATTTCCTTTCAGAACATGCAGAAAATGAACTAGTGAATATTTCTATTCTTGATTGGAAAGCACATAAAGATATGTCAAAATGGCTTGGTAAAACAAAATACACTTTGGCAGAATATGAC
>JAPYTM010000063.1 GCA_029941825.1 Candidatus Nitrosopumilus sp. | reverse complement strand
GTAAATGTAAGCTGCTTTTTCAAGAACATTTGCAGATATTGCAACTTTATCTTTTAATTTATTTAATTCACCAAGTGCTTGTCTCAAATTTCTATCAACTGGTTGATGAGCTTGACTTCTACTATCCCAAGTTCGGAGTCGTTCAATGGTACTTTTCATTGATGCAGCTAATGGTTTTCCTGATGCATCTTTGTTTAATGGGTTAATTACAGTGGATAATCCCATATCATGGATTGTAAGGGATGATGGTGCACCAGTTCTTGCAGGATCTGAACCTCCATCTTTTTGAAATGATCTCCATTCAGGGCCAGATGCATCTGCTTTTTCAGAAACCACATAACCACATTTTGCACAAAATTGTTCTCCAGTAACATCATCAGTTAACATTGATTTTTTTCCACAACGTACACAACTTGGAACAGAACTATTGACTACCATGAAAATTACCTTATGGTGTGTTCCTTTTTATTGAAATGTCAATTGTTGAAACATCTCTGTTTCGTCCATCAGAGGATACAAGTGATTCTGAGCCAATTTTAATATCTGCAATGGAAAATGCAGGTTTTGTTTTACGTAACACGATTTGTGATACATCTATAGCTACACCCATACTTTGCCCTCTAGCTTTGATTGTAATTATAGGTAAAGTAGCTAATTGAATAATTGCTGAAGTAACATAAGTCATCAATGGTTTTTTTCCAATGTATATGATATCTGATCTAACGCTTGACATGAAATAACGGCTTTTCAGTCTAATTTAAACTGAGTACGATTCAACTAGTAGATTATTTACAAAATATCACTAGAATACATAATAAATTCAAAAATGTGGGATATTTGAGCACATATTCCTAATTTCCAATAATCATGTAAACAGAAAACATTCGTAGAAAAAATCATACAAGTTATGAAACATAGTAGAAAAAACTACGATCGTATGTTTGTCTTATGATTACTAATTTTTTAGATAGATGAATTGATACAAATGGTGTTTTTCTTATAAATTATATTTACAAAAAAGAATAATTCAAAATACAATAAATTTTGTTAAAAATTAAATTCAAAATAAAATCAAAAGAACTATAAAATTAATTTTTAATTTAAAATATCACAAAATAAATGAATCAGATATTTTTAGAAATAAACAAGAAAATAACTAATAAAGGATAAAATCCAAACATAATTACAAATGGTTCTAGTTAATAAAAAAATTCTAGCAGGAGGTCTTGCAATGTTAATTGTAGGTATTGCACTTTCAATAAATATCAGTGCTACGATGCCTGCAGGTCAAACAGGAATGACTGAAGAAGAAATAATTGATTTAATGATAGCACAGCAAGAAACGCAGGATTACAATACACTCTCAGGAATTTTAGTAGGGATTGGATTTTTGTTGGTATTGATTAGTTTTGGGGCCAGAAGAAAAAAAGATAGTGTGAAAAGGGTAGAAAAAAAACCTGCCAAATAATTTAAACATTTTAATCTCAAATTAGTCAACAAAAAATATTGATTCAAGCAGAAATTAGCATATATCCAATGGCAACAAGAACTACAAGTGCTAGTTTTTACATTGCAAAAGCAATAGAATCAGTTCAAAACATAAAGAATCTAAGATATGAGATTAATTCAATGGGGACAGTTTTTGAATCAGATGATATTAACGTGATTTATGATGCAGCAAAAAAAATGATGGAGACAGTTCATAATCTTGGAATTAATAGAGTTGAAATAATAATTAAAATTGATTCAAGAAAAGACAAACAAGTGAAGATGGAAGAAAAGATAAGTTCAATTAAAAAATATTTGAGTTAAAAATTTTTTAATATTTTAAAATGTGTGTTTCTTTGTGCAGGAGTTCTACCAATTTCTTTTACCATAGTTGCAAGTTCTTCAACTGAGGAATCAGTTGCCTTTCCAGCTGCACGATAAATCTCTTCAGAAAATGCAGTACCTACCAAATCACTACCACCATTAGATAATGCAACTTGTGCTAATTTTTTACCATATGCAACCCAGTAAACTGAGATGTTATCTAGAGTATTTGCAAGCATCAATCTAGATAATGCTGTTATTCGTAAATCATACACTGATGAGCATTCATGATTTACCAAGTGTTCTTGTTCAAGTTCAGTATTATCTAAACTAAATTTTAATGGAATTAAAGTCATAAAACCATGTGTCTTTTTTTGTAGTTCACGAATTTTTATGAGATGATCAACAACATGTTCTGGTTTTTCAATATGGCCATAAAGCATGGTAACATTACTTTTGATTCCCATGTTATGTGCCTCTTCAATTACATCAAGCCATTGTTGTCCAGAACACTTTCCTCTAACAATTTTACCACGTATGTCAGGATGGAATAGTTCTGCACCACCGCCAGGCATAGAATCAAGACCCGCATCTTTAAGACGAGACAAAATTTCTTTGGTCGAATTTTTTGTTAATTTTGATAAATAAAAAATCTCAGCTGCAGTTAATGCTTTGATGTTAAGTTGAGGATGATTCTTTTTGATAATTCGCATCATATCCTCGTAATATTCTAATGGTAGTTTTGGGTGAAAGCCACCGACAATGTGAACTTCAGTTGCACCCATTTGTTTTGCAATTCCAACTCTTTGTTCAATTTCTTGAGGGGTCAAAGTATATGCATCATCTGCACCATCTTTTCGATAAAATGCACACATTTGACAACTAGCTGCACAGACATTGGTGTAATTTAGATAATATGATGCAGCAAAAGTAACAGTATCACCAACTAATTTTTTACGTTGTGTATCTGCAACTGCTCCAAGTAAGTGAAGGTTATCATAATTCATTAATTCAAGACCATCTTTGTAAGAAAGTTCATCTCCTGCAAGAGCTCGATCTAAGGCTTGGGAATCTCCAACTAACTGCTCTAACATGACAATGTCATCTACACATCATGATATATTCCTTATAGTCTCAAGAAATAAGTACCAAGTGAGGTTGTCACTGTTATGGTACTTCCTCTAGTTGATGAAGACAAGCCAAAATGCTATTTGTGTCATGAGGGTTTTGAAGATATAGAGAAACTAAAAGAACATCAAAATTTAGCCCACAAAGACTTTTTTGAATCAAATGAGAAACAGACTAGTCGAGAATCAGCACCTGGCGATGTTACAGTATTTTAGATTCTTTTTCTTGTATAGATTTTAACAATTTTTGAGCAGTGTTTTTAGAAATAGTAGCCAATTCATATTGCTTATCAATAGATAGTGCTTTTTTAAAATGCTTGATTGCATCTTCTAATTCACCCATTTCACCTAAGGATAATCCCTTGTATGCAAGTGCCATTGCACATTTTTTATCTATCTTCAAAGCTACATTATAGCAATCTATTGCTTTTTGATATTTTTGATTGGAATGTAAAGTTGCACCCTTGTTTAATAACGCATCAAGGTTTTCAGGGGCAATTAATAGAGCTTTATCATATGAGTTAATGGCAAGTTTGAATCTCCCCATATTTTGAAGAGTTGCACCCTTATCAACAAGTGCTTGAACATTATCAGGTTCTTGTTTGAGTGTCAAGTCGTATAGTTTTAAAGCATCATCAAAATTTCCATCCTCTACACATTCAAAAGCTTCTGCTAACATATTGTTTATTTTATTATCCACCATATTTGATTATGTTTTGTTAATAATATAGATTCACCACTAGTCAACATAAAATCAAGAAGAGTGTTTGTCTCGAGGATCAATCATTAATGATTTGTTAAAGCATTCCATTGCTTCCTGGTATTGTCCCAAACTTCGTAGAACCACTCCTTTGTAATTCCAAAGATCGGGATCGTTTTGATTCAAAAGTAAAGCTTGTTCAAAAAATCCAAGGGCATCATAATATTTTCCATCATCCAAAAAAGATTTTCCACGAGTTACAAGATTTTGAATTTTATCCACAATTATCAATATAGCATATTTGTATTAAATCTAAAAAATTAATTCCAAAATATGGTCAGTAAAATTAAACAAATTTACATCAATTTACCTAAAATTTAAATAAATTTTTTGATAATACATAGTATGAATCTAGATAAAACAGATGAAAGGATTCTCAAAAATTTAATGGTAGATGCAAGGTTATCAGCAAGACAAATGGCAATAAAACTTGGAATATCTACAGTTACAGTATTATCTAGAATTAAAAAGTTAGAAAAAGAAAAAATCATTCAAAGGTATACTGCAATAGTTGATCATGAGAAACTAGGGTATTCTCTTACTGCAATAATTGAAATTGTAGCCAAAAATGACAAAATAGTAGATATCGAAGAGGAGATATCAAAATTTGAAAATGTGTGTGCAGTGTACGATATTACAGGCTCAACAGACACAATAATTATAGCAAAATTCAGGGGAAGAAATGACTTGAGTGAGTTTGTAAAGAATCTAGCTGCCATTTCAAATATAAAAAATACAATCACACACGTAGTTCTAAATACTACAAAAGAAGATTTTAGATTAACATAAGGTAAAACAAAATGAAGTGTCAAAGTATTCTCATAATTTCTATTATTGTTTTTGGGGCAGTGCAAACTATTCATGCACAAACTGAGGAAACAGAAAGATTACTAGTATTATCAAATGAGGAAAAAATAATACTTTTTGGAGGATTCTCAATTGCAGTAATTGCAATAGCATTATTTTTAGCAAGAGACATCATACTTCAGAAAAAAACACCATATGATAAAGAAAAGCATGAATCAAAAAGAGATAGAACGTATGAAAAATATCATTCAGACTGGGGTGAGGATTATGAAGAATTAGGGTATAGAAAAAATACAAAAGAAGACAAAGAGTTTCGTGATGCTGTAAAAAATAATGAGATTCCAGATTATTATGAAATTTTAGGTGTAAGTAAAGAAGCCACACAAGAAGAAATAAAAAAGAAATTCAGAGAGATGGTAAAAAAAACCCATCCAGATAAAACAAAAGAAGATTCTGAAGAAGCAATGGTGGAATTAAACAAGGCTTATGAAATGCTTTCAGATGAAGAACGCAAAGAAAGATATGATAAATATCTAAAGATAAACTAGACTGACTCTAGTTTAATAATTATCATACTAAGTTCAATTGAATTTGGGGTTTGAACACTATTTGTAAGATTAGTAAATATTTCAAGATTTAGTGATGTATCCTTAGATGTTATTTGAGTTGTAATTTTAAGTTCACCAAATTCGGTATTTGGTCCAAGCATTTTTTTTGTTAGAAAAGGAATCACAGAAAGATCATGAATTGTACCATTCATTTTGTAAGCAAATTTATCTGAAAAGTATACACC
>JAPYTM010000062.1 GCA_029941825.1 Candidatus Nitrosopumilus sp. | reverse complement strand
TTGGTCTCATCCAAAAGATTGCTTTTGTTGGGCATACACCTATGCATGCACCATCTGTAATACATCTCTCTGGATAAAATACAAATGCTTTGCCTCTCTTCCAGCCTTCGACTGGTTTTACTCTAAGGACATCAGGACCAAGTGTTGTACAGATTTCTACACATAGTGCACATCCGATACACATTTGTTCGCTTATGTCTGGAAGTATTGCTACTGGCATAATGAAATTACATCTTAATTTGGTCTTTATATAATTTATCTAGAAATATCAGGTTATAACGGTGTTTCAGATTTAATTTTCTAAAATTCTATTTTAAATATTTTTGAATCCGTATTATTTTTCTTTAAAACAGAAATTATTAGATCGTCTTCAATTTTTTTAAGAAAGTAAACCCCTGTTTTTTTTGATTTAATGATCTGTTTTCCTCCTGGTGATAGTATCCATTCATTATTTTCTTTTTTTCTTACCATTGCAGAAATTACAATGAATGAATTTGTTTCTCTTCCAAGAGATGAAAGTAACATAATACATGAATTAATGAATATAGCTGATTCAAGATCATCAAATATATTGTAAATTCCATTAAATGAATCAATCACAACTAGAAATTTTTCTTTTGAAATTTTGGTAATGATATCTGATAATTTTTTTATCCAATTTGTTTTATCTGGATGAAAAATCACCACATTATCTTTTTTTTGAATCATTCCAGATTCAATATATCCAGTATAAAGTAAATCCATATCTACAAAAATTATGGGACTTTCAACGGAGTTGATTAATTTATTAAAAAACTCTATTTTATGGAATGGTTCTGAACATAAAATTATACTTGGAATACTTTTTTTAAATTCATTTTTAATATGTATTAAATTATTATCTAAAACCCACTCAGGACTTTTATCCAACACCACTTTATCCTTTTACAGATATAATAATGAATTTAACATCAAAAGATATTTCAAATGATTTTCCAGATTCAGACAAAATCTATCTAAATAATGCATCTGTATCTTTAATGCCTTCTCAAAGTATTGAAGCCATGAAAGAATTTTTAATCTCATATAGTTCAATTGGCCCTGATTCTTTAGAATCAGAATCATTTGTTAGTGAAAAACTGCAGAATGTAAGAAAAATTATTGCAAAAATTATTTCTTGTCAACCCGATGAAGTAGTTCTTACTCAAAGTACAACTGATGGAATAAATTTTGTGGCTAATGGTCTTTCTTTTGACAATAATTCTAACATTATAATTCGTGGAATGACTCATGAGCACCACTCAAATTTTTATCCTTGGATTAAATTAAAAGAAAAAATTTCAATAAAAAATCTTATCATAGATAAAAATGGTTTTTTTAAACTAGATGATTTAGAATCATTAATTGATAATAACACAAAATTGGTAACTCTTAGTCATGCTCTATACAATACTGGTTCCATATTACCTATAGAAGAAATTGCAAAAATTCTACAAGACAAAATTCCATTTTTTATTGACAGTGCACAAACTGTAGGTTGTGTAGGAGAATTTAATGTATCTAAGATCAAATGTGATTTTATGTCATTTAATGGCTCCAAATGGCTTTGTGGTCCAATGGGTACTGGTTTATTTTATTGTAATAGAAAATCAAGTGAATTATTAGAACCCATTACTGTGGGTGGAGAATCTACAATTATCACTGATAATAATAAACTTGTTTTCAAAGAACTACCAGATAAATTTCAAACTGGTTTCAGAAATTATGTTGGAATAGTTGGATTAGAATCATCTGCAAATTATTTGTTAAATTTTGGCATGACAAATATTCGTAAGAAAAATCAATACTTGTCAAATCTTTTTAGAGAAGAATTATCAAAAATTCCAAAAATTATTTTGTATGGTCCAGAAGATCCGAATAAAAGAACTAGTATTGTATCTTTTAACATTAAAGGATTTAATTCACAAGATGTAGTAAATAAACTTGAGAAACAAAATATCATTTTAGCTGTAAGGGAAATCATGGAAAAAAAGATTGTACGAGCATCTCCTCATTTTTTTAATACTGAATCTGAAATACTTCAAGTAATTGATGCAATAAAGAAATTATAGATTTTCCTGTTCTTCTATTACCATCATAGTTAATGTTGACTGAACTTTACTGATTTTTCTAACTTTGTTAGTAATAATTGCCCGTAGTTTTTCAGCATCGTTAGAAGATAATTTTAAGACAATATCATAAACTCCGTAAACTCCTTGAACCTCATATTTGATATCTTCTTCAGCAAGAATTTGTTTGACTTCATTAATGATAGATTCATCTGATCCCAAATCCGAATTCAATAAAACATATGCAGTAGGCACATGAAATTTTTCATCAAACAGTATTTAACCTTTGATAGTTTAAAAACTGATTAATCACCAATGTGTTTCATTGATGTGAAACCAATAGACCTTACACTTACAATATCTGAATCTATTCCAAGTTTCCCTGGTTCTCCAAAGCCACAATTCATTTCTTGGTCTAATCTTAAAGAAGATGGGTATAATCTTGAACTATTATTCCTAAGTTCACACACTGGAACTCATCTTGATGCACCATATCATTTTGTCAAAAACGGTCTCAAAATTAACCAAATTCCACTTGATCGACTTATTGGAAAAGCAATTTTAATCAAAATAAAAAAAACTAAGAATAATGCTATAACTAAATCAGATATTATTTTATTTGAAAGAAAGAATGGTAAAATTCCAAATAAATCATCTATCTTCTTTTCTACTGGATGGCAAAAAAATCTACAAAAGAAGAATTATTTCACAGAAAATCCAGGATTGGATATTTCAGCTGCTAGATACATTGCATCAAAAAAAACTAATCTAGTTGGAATTGACTCCCCAAGTATAGATTTGAGTAATGATGAATCATTTAATGTCCATCATATTTTTTCAAAAAATAATATTTTGATTGTAGAGAATTTAACAAATTTAAAGAAAATTTCATCAAAGGAATTTAATTTTACTATTCTTCCACTAAAACTTAAAGATGCCACAGGCTCACCTGTAAGGGCAATAGCATCATAATTTACTCATACATAATTTCGTAATGCTAAAAATATGGTAAATATTTACATCTAATATGAGTAAGCCTGGAAATCTCTGGAGAAAGGTTCATGGAAAAATTATAAAAAAACCAACTAATTTCTCTTGGTTAATTGAAGAAAAATTAGCAGGTTCAGGAATTCCCACAAGTTCTGATGAGTTTGATTGGATTGTAAATCAAGGAGTAAAATCAATTGTAACTATGACTGAAAATGCTTTGCCTGATGATTGGGTAAAAACTATTAATTATTTGCATGTACCAACTCCTGATCTTACCGCCCCTGATATGGATGAAATAGATTTAGCAGTAGAATTTATTCAAGAACAAATTACAAAGAATCAGGCAGTAATGGTTCATTGTGCTGCTGGTATGGGAAGAGCTGGAACAATTCTTGCATGTTACTTTGTAAAACACAAAAAATTTTCAGCAGATAAAGCAATTAAAAAAATTCGTGATGAAAGACCTGGTTCTATTCAATCAGAAGTACAAGAACTAGCTATTGGTTTTTATGAAAAACATGTAAAAAATAGTTTAGACAAATTCTGAAACTAGTTTATCATCAACAACTTTAATTTTCAAAGTTTTATTGTCTGAAAAAATCAAAGTTAATCCACCTTCTGAATTAGGATCCTCAACTTTTACTAGTTCTGCCATTCTAATTATATCATATTTTCCCACTTCATTTTCACCTATTCTGGAATCGATACTGTCTCAATCTTTCCATCAACTGCTTTGATGAACAAAAATCTGTTATCTTTAATGATAAATGTAATTCCACCTTCTTTATCAGGTTCTTCTACTTCAAGTACTGGTTGTCCTAGTAAACCATCATATTTTGCCATATTGATTGCCCAAAAAAGTTCCTTATATCCCTAATTGATTGTAATCTCAATTTCATTGGAATTATTTTTGACATGTCCAGTTTCTGTAAAGTCATGCTTTTGCCATGATGCAAAAACTTCAGATCCAATTTTGTGTGTACCTTTTCCTAAATCTGATGCTTTGAACACAAATTTTTCATTAAAGTCAAATAATTCTTCTCTTACCTCTTCTTCTGAAAGTCTGACAAATGGCTCAAAGTTTTTGGCTATCTGAACCCAAATTCTTCTATCTTTATGTGGATTAACCAATTTTGGATTTCTTGTCCAAAAAATCGCTGCTTTTCTGTATGTATCAATAGTTTTTCCTAATTCCTTCTTTCTGAACCCTCCTGATGTCAATTTGATACCATATTTCAGCTTGAATGAAACATCATTGTTGTTGTATGCTTTTGTCCAATTTGCCTCATTGAATGCATCTCTAATACCTCCCTCGACTAAAAACTGAACATTAATCTCAATATTTTCATCAACTGTGTATTCATCCTTGGATTTTACTAACTGAATATCTGAAATCTTACTTTCTGTCATTCTAACTGCTCATAATGATTTATATCCACAATAAGTGTTTTTTTGGAATACATGAATGCTCAAATAATCAGTTCAGAATCAAAAGAAATCAGCATTTCTATGAAAAATGCAGATATAGGAATTTTATACGTAATTCAACATGAGCTTTTAAAACAATCAAATGTAGATTTTGCAGGCGTAATTCTCAAACATCCTCTTACTGATGAAATTTGGATGAAAGTTAATTCTAGCACAAAACCACTAGGAGAATTAAAAAAAGCAACAGATTCAGCAATTAAAATATCTGAAGAGTTCAAACAGTTGTTTAATTCTAAAATTAAGGTAAACTAGATTGAAGTTTTGCCCCAAATGTGAGGTTAAATTAAAAAAAAATATCACTGGTCTCCAATGTTCAAAATGTGGTTATACTGAAGGAGAAACAGTAAAACAAACAAAAAAAATTATTAGTAAAGAAGAACCAGATTTTTCACTTCTTGCTTTTGAAGGGGATGAAGGAGAAGAATCATATTCAACAATCAAAATGGATTGTGGAAAGTGTGGACATGATCAAGCAATTTGGTGGATGTTTCAAACTAGAAGTGCTGATGAACCTACAACACGATTTTATCGTTGTCAAAAATGTAAATACACCTGGCGTGATTACACATAACGTTTAACTGGAACTTTGAGTCAAGAAAATTGATTTGACTTTTGGAGCAAAAACAAATGGTTCAGATGATCTTAAAGCAATCATCTCTGCAATTTCTACACTTGTTGAAGAAGCTACTTTTGTTGCAACGGCAGAAGGAATTACTTTTAGAGGAATGGATCCATCACATGTTGC
Source organism: Candidatus Nitrosopumilus sp. (assembly GCA_029941825.1). Classification (GTDB taxonomy): domain Archaea; phylum Thermoproteota; class Nitrososphaeria; order Nitrososphaerales; family Nitrosopumilaceae; genus Nitrosopumilus. The sequence continues at coordinate 59 of JAPYTM010000062.1, read as the reverse complement.
TTTAATTGATATATCTTGGCCAAATTCTGCATTTGAAAAATATGAATGTGATAGTGATA
>JAPYTM010000061.1 GCA_029941825.1 Candidatus Nitrosopumilus sp. | reverse complement strand
GAGTTTTGTCTAACGAATTAGCTGAAATTCGTAAAGTTACAAAGATGCTCGGCAACGCAAGAATGTCATTAGAACAAGTTCAATTAAGACTGACAACGATTCATGATCTTGGTGATGCTATGGTAGCAATCGGACCAGCAATGTCTACAATGAAGGGATTAAAGTCATCGCTAGGAAGATTTATGCCAGAAGCTGATTCAGAATTGAATGCAATGACTCAGACACTTGATGGATTAATGATGGATTCACTTGCAGGAGACTCATTTAGTATGGAGTCCGATGTCGCAAACGAAGAAACTGAAAAAATTCTTCAAGAAGCATCTGCAGTAGCTGAGCAACAGATTGGAGATAAATTTCCATCTGTACCAACTTCAACTGGACTTTCGTCTCAAACCTCTACTTCTACCTTTGAGTAATTAGGTTAAGACGTTAGTTATTATTTTTATTTTAAATAAACTAACTTAGTAATTTTTCTTTAAACGTCCATTTTTTATTTAAAACAAAGTTTCCAAATGCTGCAATTATTACTGCTAAAATTAAGGCTAATGGATATGACATCTCAACATTATCTACTAAGAAATAGACCATGCCTAACTGCACAAGTGCACCTAATGAGCTAAAAATCACGAACTTTCCATATTGGGAAATAGTTTTCTTTATTCCGAAATCTCTATCTTCAAACGTCCATATCTTGTTTAGAATAAAATTAGTTGTAATTGATGCAATTATTCCAATTACTGTTGCATGTAAATACCACATATCAGAGATCACACCTACAAATAACACCGAAATTATATAATTAACAATAAATCCTGATGCGCCAACAGTGTAAAATCTTGCTGCCTTTGATAGAAATTTTACTGATGAGCGTTTTTCTTGTTTTACTAATGGTTTTCCATAACGATACAATTTCCAAACCGACTTGTAATAATCTAAAATAGTTTTTACATTTAATTTACTTGAACCTAATTCTCTATTTTGAAATGTGTATGGAATTTCTTTAATGTTAACACCTTTAGTTTTTACAAGAATTTCTAAAAGAATTTTGAAACCTATCGCATCAATGTTTAATCCTTTGATAATACTTCGTTTAAATGCAAAAAATCCAGACATTGGATCTTTTGTATCAATACCTAATCCTTTTTTTGCAATTAAGGTAGCAAACCTACTCATGATTTTTCTTTTAACAGACCATCCTTGAATTTTTCCTCCTTTGATATATCGTGATGCTACTACAATGTCATATTGATATTTTTTTATTGATTCAATTAGTTTTGGGATTATTTGTGGTGGATGAGAAAAATCACAATCCATAACTACAATTGTATCACCTTTTGCCTGTTGAATTCCTTTGAGAATTGCAGAACCTAAACCATCTTTTGTCTTTCTATGAATAATTTCTATTGTATTATCTGCAATTTTTTTCACATTTTTTAGATAATCTTCAACAATTTTCCCAGTTCCATCTGGTGAATTATCATCAACAACAATTGTTTGTGTGGAAATATTTTTTGGTAATATTTCTCCAATATGATGTAAAATTTTGATAATATTTTTTGATTCATTATATGTAGGAATAATAATAGAAACTTGATTATTTTCATTGATTTTTTGCTTTAACATCTCTCATTAAATCACAAAATATGACGGATATTAAATCTTAATTTACGAAATAGATATTTTCATAAATTATCATTTCTAGTACCCAGAATGTTTGATGTAAACTTCCAAATTGATAATAGTACAAGATTAAGGAAATGCAATTGATTCAGAAAGAATTGAATCTAATTCAGAAATTTTTATTCTAGTTTGTTCCATGGAATCTCTTTTTCTAATTGTTATGGTATTATCTTCTAAAGTTTGATGATCAATTGTAACTGCAAATGGTGTACCAATTTCATCTAGTCTACGATACCTTCTTCCTATTGCACCTGAATGATCTAAAAATGCATCAAATTTTCTTTTAATTTGGAGATAAATTTCATCTGTTTTTTCTTTTAACCCATCTTTTTTGACTAGTGAAAGAATTCCCACATGTGCTGGTGACAAGTATGGTTTAAGTGATAAAACTATTCTTTCATGTTCTTTATCATCTTTTAATGAATGCTCCAATATTGTATAGAGACTTCTATCAATTCCCATTGAAATCTCAAATATATGCGGCAAAACTTTTTCGTCATTATCCATTACTTCAAATTTTACTTTACTCTTTTTTGCGTGATTAGTCAAATCATAATCTGATCTATAGTTGCATGCAACTAATTCTAACCACCCAATTGTGGTTTCTACTTCAAAATCAAATGCAACTTCTGCATAAAACGCTTTTTCTTTATCTCCTAATTTTCTGAATCTACTTTTTGATATATCGATTCCAGTTTTTTCGTAAAATTCAGTTAGAATTCCTAAATAATATGCTACAAACTTGTTTGGAATGACACCTGTATCTACTGCTTCTTTACATGTCATAGAAACAGTCTCTACATCTGTTTGTACTCTGATTACTGTATCTTGAATTTCTGCAAACTTTTCTATTTCATCTAATTTTGTTGGATTACAAAATACCTCAATTTCAGCTTGATAAAACTCACGTAATCTGAGAAGACTTTGTCTTGGAGCTATTTCATTTCTAAAACTTTTTCCTACTTGTGCAATTCCTAATGGGAGCTTTCCTCTCATGGTTTTGTAAAGTCTGGGAAAATCTACAAAAATTGATTGACAAGTTTCTGGTCTAAGATATGCTTCTTCTTCTTCAGGACCAATACCAACTTTAAACATCATGTTGAATTTTTTCACTTTATCAAAACCCCCTTTACATTTTGGACATTTTATATTATTTTGTAAAATAGCATCATCAAATTCTTTTAGATCAGCACTTTCAGGAATTTCAATTTGGGCAATTTCAGCAATTGTTCTATCTGCTCTAAAAGTTGAATTACATTTTGTACATTTTATTATTGGATCAGCAAAGTTTCCTAAATGTCCTGATGCTTCAAAAACTGATTTGGACATTATCTGAGATCCATCAATTTCTAGCATTCCATCTCTTCTGATTAATTCCCTTCTCCATAATTCCAAAAATTTATTTTTTAAACTAACTCCTGATGGACCATATTCCCAGAATCCAGCTTGTGCATCTGCATAAACTTCACAGCTTGGAAAATAAAATCCACGCTCAAGTGCAAGTTTCATTACTGCTTCATAATCCATTATTTAATTCTCTCAGTCATCGAATAAATTTCTACGTAAATCCTTTTGCTATTCTAACATTCTCAAAGTCATCTCTGTTATCATCAATTGGAGTCTCCAAAATTATAGGAATTTTTTGTTTAGTTGCAAATTTTACAATAGATGCAATACCTTTTTCTCCAATTCCACCTAATCCTAAATGATAATGTCTATCAAGATTACAACCGACATCTCCTTTAGCGTCATTTAGATGAAGAATTTTCAAATTTTTAATTCCTACATATTTATCAAACTCATCAAAAGTTTCTTTGACTTTCTTTTCAGTTTTTAAATCATATCCTGCAACAAATGCATGACAAGAATCAAAACAAATACCAAATTTTTTTGAAGGTTTTAACTGATTAAAAATTTCTCCTAACTGTTTAAAATTAGAACCAACAGAATTTTTTTGACCTGCGGTATTTTCTAATAAAATTATTACATCATTTTTTGTTTGTCCTGCTTTTGTCAAACCTTTCACTAGTCTTTTAATTCCAGATTCTTCGCCTGTTCCTAAATGACTGCCAAGATGTGTTACAAGATATGGAATTCCTAATTGTGCACACCTTTCAACTTCATTTATCAAAGTTTTAACTGATTTTTCAAATCCATCATCTTTTGGAGATGCAAGATTTGGTAAATATGGCATATGTGCACAAGTTGCAAATCTATCAATTTTACTTTCTTTAAGTTTTGATTTAAAATTAGCAATGTTTTCTTTAGTGAGTTCTTTTGCATTCCAACCTCTTGGATTTCTAGTAAAAATCTGAAAAGCAGAACACTTTCTTTCAACAGCATTGTCTACTGCTTTGTCAATTGATCCTGAAATTGAAACATGACAACCGATTTGCATATTTCACAATTTTCTTAAAACATAATTTAAACCAGCATCAAAATTCAAAAAACTTGATTTTTAAGTAAATTAGGTAAATTACTATCATGCTAGAACTAGGACAAGATGAAATTGCAAAATACCCATTTTTAGCCGATGCTGGTCAATATCTTAAGGACAAAGGATTCACATTAGAGCAGTTTGGAGCAGATCCTGATCTAAAACAACTACTAGACAAGGCATTTAATAGAATTCAGATTGCAGCTGATGGAAAAATATACAAATCTGACATAGCAGGTGATCGAGTTGCAAATGATGCTACACTTCCAAGAGAGGTTTTTTCGTTTCTTTTGGCTATTGTATTATTGAAATTAAGTGGCATGCATACTTTAATCAAAAGATTTGCACTTGCAGAAGCAAGACGTGCAGAAAAATATCTTGAAAAAGATCTAGCCAATATTTCAGATGAGTCAAAAAAACAATTGGCAATTAGGATAATTGATGATCTCTTTTCAATTCAAGTTAAAAAAATAGATGATTATTTTGTTATTTCAATATCTGATTATCTCAAACATTCAATTAATTTTCATGAAAGAGAATGGAAACTAATTAATCGACATGTGGAAAATGGACAAGTCTTTCTTACTCCACATGAAACAGTCAGACTGATAAGAAAAGAATTAGGAACATACATCAATTCAAAAATTATTAATGCAAAAACACCAACAATGATTTCCGGTTTTGAGGATTCTGTAAATAAACTTATTTTGCTATCAAAAAAATTTATAACTTTTACTGTAACTACTGGAGAATATCCTCCTTGCATTAAACATGCAATTGACATACTTGAAAAAGGTGAAAATCTTCCACATTCTGGACGATTTATGCTTGCAACTTTTCTATTATCTAAAGGTCAATCAGTGCAACAGATTGCACCGTTATTCAAAAATGCACCTGATTATAATTCACGAGTAACTCTTTATCAGTTAAATCATTTAGCTGGAACTACTGGAAGTGGAACTAAATATTCATGTCCTTCTTGTGAGAAACTAAAAACACAAAGTCTATGTTTTATAACATCAGAATGCAATAACATCATTAATCCATTACAATTTGGTAAGAAGAGAAAGTAATGAAAGAAACTGATATAAAATTTCTAGAAGATTCATTCAAAAAATATTATTTTGAACACTCTAATCTGATCAAAGTCCCTGAACGCTCTTCTGAAAGGGAATTTGGTTATCAAAAATTTAATTCTGGAATGACACGTCATATCCCAATAAAAGATGATAAAGAATTACATCTATTATTTATGCAAAATATTCCATCTGATGTTTATTGTT
>JAPYTM010000060.1 GCA_029941825.1 Candidatus Nitrosopumilus sp. | reverse complement strand
TTTGGCAGGGAAATTATTTTAAAATCTGAAATTGGTGATAATTTATCAAAAAATGGTTTTAACAAAAAATTAATTACACAAATTGCTTTTGGTGATTCCAAATTTCAATACATGAATGAGATTGTTTCAGGTACATTAAGTGCAGATATGATGGATTATTTACTTAGAGATGGTTATTTTACAGGAGCAGAACATGCAAAAATTGATGATAAAAGAATAACACAATCCCTCAACGTACATCAAAAAAAATTAGCATTAGAGCGTTCAGCATTGTACTCTTTTGAATCCATGATGCATTCCAGATATCAAATGTTTAAGGCAGTTTATTTTCATAAAACTGTAAGAGCAGCAGAAGTAATGTTAATTGAAGCGTTAAGATTATCTGATGATGAATTTGGTTTTACTACTTTTAATCTGAATGAGTATGTCAAACTTACCGATGAATATGTTTTATCCACTCTTATTTCATCAACATCTTCAAAATTAAAACGTGCTAGACAATTTGCACAAGATTACCAAGATAGAAAATTGCTCAAATGTGTATTTGAAAGAATATTGACAAGTAGAACCAATTTAAAAAAAACACGAACTAACGAACTCAGAACTGCCATTTCCAAAAAGTCAAAAATTGATGAGAATGAAATTTTTGTAGATAGCTCAGTTACCCCATCTATACCACTTGCCCCATCCAAAAACGAGTCAAAATCTATAATTTTGATCACAAATGAGCATGGAAAATCATCCGCAAAAGAAATGCCAATTTCAGAAATACCTGTAGTTTCAGCGATTTCTGGATTCATGAATATCCTTAGAATCTACACCCATCAAAAGAACAGAAAAAAAGTTGAAATTGCCGCAAAATCAATCATTGGTGATCTAAAATGAAAAAGAGAATTGTAATTAAATTATCTGGAAAAATTTTTGGCATGGATAATGTAAAAGTTCTAAAAGATTATGCTCAATTCCTTGTAAAAATTAGCAAGATTTGCCAACCTATTGTAATTGCTGGAGGTGGAAATATTGCGCGACATTATATTTCTCATGCGAGATCTTCTGGTGCTGATGAATCTACTCTTGATGAACTTGGAATTGAAATTTCTAGATTAAATGCAAAATTATTGATTTATGCTCTGCAAAATAAGGCATATTCTCATCCACCAACTACTTTACAAGAAGTAAAACATGCTGTAGATGATGGATTAATAGTTGTTACAGGCGGTTTACATCCTGGTCAAAGTACTAATGGCACTGCTGCATTAATTGCTGAAAAAGTAAAAGCTGAACAATTCCTTAATGCTACTGATGTTGATGGAGTTTATGATATGGATCCAAATAAATTCAAAAAAGCAAAAAAATTCGACCGAATTGAATTAAAGAACTTGAAGAATATGTTAGTTCATGAAGATTCTGTTGCAGGAGGATATGATTTGATGGATATTGTGGCTCTAAAAATCATTGAACGTTCTAAAATCAAAACACGAATTCTCAAAGCCAGCCCAAAAATTATTGAAAAAGCAATTAAGGGCGGTAATGTAGGTACTGAAATTATTCTTTCATCAAAATAATTATTCAGAAATTTCATTCTGAATTGTAGGTCTCGTTTCAGACCAAATCTGAATATCTTTTTTTGCATATTCAGGAATTCCTGATTCTCGTAATTTTTCAAAAATTACTTGAGCATCTTCTTTTTTAATTGCCTTTGATTGAGCCTTTGTAAAACCATCTTTGTCTACAATAATCACTATATTGCCATCTGGAGAACTAATTATGGCAGTAAATTCCTCTTCACCAACTGGTTGAAAATCACCATTAATTTTTTTGGTTGTTAAAGTTAACATCCCAAATCCTGCTACTTCAAACATTTTCATTTGCGATTTACCTGCTCTTTGCTTTCCTTGTTGTACTGCTTGAAAATATTGCATGATTTTTTTTTGTCTCCAATAGTATAATAACTGTCTCAACATTTAACATATCTGAAGGTTAATCAAAAATAATGAATCCTAAAATCTTTGTTTTTATTGCAGTTTTGATATTAATGGCTATTTTAGCTGGAATTATTTTGGTAGGTCCAACATTACAAATAGGATTACAAAATGGAATTTCTGAAACTTCAAACATTACACTAGTTGAACCTCTTCAAGTTGAATTATCAAATCTCTCTGTTTCAAAAATATCTGAACGAAGTGCTATGATTGATATTGCATTCAAAATTTCAAATCCTAATCCGCGTGCTGTAATTGTTCAAACTATGGATTATCAATTATTTGCTACAGCTTATTCAGATGATGAACAAATTTCAGGTGGAGAGATTGGAAGTAGACCTACAGGAATGGTAGAATTTGGTTCAAACTATTATGTTCTTCTTGGTGAAAATTCCATTACATTAAAAGAGACAATTACATTGAGAGGCTCTGAAAACACTCCTGAATTATGGACAGTTCTTAGAGATGATTCTACCTCTTGGAGAGTTACAGGTGATGTCTTTTACAATCTAAGTTCTATGACAAGTGGACAAGAAAATGAACTTCACTTTGAATTCACAAAATAAACTCAATAGTATCATAAAATTTTAAAATTATGATAGTTTGTTTTTAGTGGGAAATTATTGACAAAGTTATAAAAGCTCGTAAAGTTGATTTTATCGTATGGCAGAAGCAGGTATGGCCGCATTCGGCGCAGCAGCAGGAGTCGCAATCGCACTAGCAGTAGTAACATTTGCACTTCGTGGTAAAGGACACCCTGAACCACTAGACTAACAAAGGACTAATTCCTTTACAATATTTTTCATTTATTGAATCTTAATCTTTTTTACCCAACCCTAGCATTTCTCCTAGGGATAATTCCTTGGAATTCTTTCTTTTCATAAAACATCTTTCAAAATATTGACAGTCTGAACATTCAGAAGATGGTTCTAAAATTGGTACTTTTTGTTCTTTAAGAAGATCATTTAACACTCTGACTCTTCTAATAATTTCTTCAAACATCTTTTTGTTACGTGATAATGAAAAAGTTGTTTCTTTTTTATCTCCTGCAATGTAAATTATAACTCCATCCGTTTTGTCATATATCCACATACATGCATTAAGATATAGAATATCATTTGCATAAGGATTCTCCAATTCTTCTGATGTTGATCTGAATAAAAGAATAGAATCATCTACCATCATATCGACTTGACCTTTTAACTTGATGTCATCTAATGCAAACTCTTTTGGTTCGCTTCCATACTGTAATTTTCTCAATAACCCTGAGAGTAATTCATTGAACCCTCTCCTTTCAATCTCATTAGGTTCTATTCTATCATAATATGAACGTCTTAAACATTGGACTACTTCTTTAAGGTGAATAGTCTGGATGTCTTTAGAATTAATCTCAATTTCTAATTCTTTTCCGATGGAACCTATAGCATTTTGAATAATACTTTGATAATCTCTATCTCCCATCATGATAAATCAGCTTCTCGTATGGCCCCTTATAGTTTAACTCATAATTTTGGTTATAATTTTTGAAATCCTTCCTGAAAAGGCTAGTATTACAAAATGAATTCCAAATCCAATTATTGCTCCAATAACAAGATCACCTGTCCAAAAATAAATTCCTAAAAATAGTCCTAATGGAGGTAATGTGAAAATCATTGCCAAAAATGAGCTAACCCAAATGGTATTGACTAAAGTTTCTGTGGAAATCTCTGTTTTTTTCTTTGAAAAATCAATCATGTCAGTTTTATTCTTCATCTAGAATTAATTTTGACATTGTAGTTTCAGTTGGTATTTTTTGTTCAACTGCAAAAGCAATAGCTGCTAGATTTCTAACTTCAAATGCTGTTAATTTTGTAATTCCAACGATTGTTGAAAAACTAAACATGTTTGTGAACGAACTAAGAGATGTATGATATATTAACATCTCAAATGCCCTTTCAAATTCTGCAATTGCATCTAATTCATTTTCAATTTGTGGAACTAGATCTTTGTATTTTGTAGTAGATAACTCATTAAATGCATCTCTAATTGTTGCTGTAGCCATCATCCTTCCAAGTAATTCTCTTGCAGGTGGACTAGTAGAAATTATCAAATCTTGGATTTGATCTTCTTGTAACCCCCAGAACTTTCCTCTAATGACACTTAGGATATTGTAAAAATCAATATCCATTGCAACTATTTTTGTTGCTTCTTTATCTGAATAATTTTTCATTGCTCCTGCTAAATGTTGAAATAATATTTTATCAAAATATGTATCAATAATTTGTACATTCTTTTTTTCATTGTATAATGCTGCAGCCTTTGCAATTTCTTCACCGAATCTAACTGAATTCAAACTTGCAACTGCTTCTTCAAAGTCTTTAGCAACTAGCGCTTTAATCACAACATCTCTTTGTTTGATCAATTCCTCAGCATGAAGATTTACATGAGTTTCAATTTCTTCTTGTGATTTACCTAACACCTTACCTTTCAAAATCAATTTTAGATTTGCAATAATGAATTTCATATAATATGCATCTAAAATACCTGAATTACCTGATGTTTTTGCTATCGAATAATGTATGTCTGCTAATCTACTTCTTAAAGCTGATTCAATTCCAATTGAAGTATATGGTTTTTGGACATCTGCAATTGCATCTCCATAAACTGTATTCTTAATTCTGGTTACTAATTCTTCCAAATCTCTTGATTCAGCAAGTGTTTGAAAATCAGCTCTTGTAAGTAATTTACCTCTTTTACTATATGATTTTACTGAGGCATAGACATTGTTTGAACCGCCCATTTAGATCAGTCTCAATATGCAACTGATTTTAATGTTTGGCGATCTGTTCCTGAGAACAAATTTTAAGTAATTTTTTCTAAAAATCTTATTGCATCAGCTTTTTCTTGTTTTGATAATTTTAAAAATGTCAAGAGAATCTCTTTTTGAATAGATAAAGATTCATCTGAAATATTTCTTAATTTTGAGAGATCAAATGGAAGTAATTCTTTAAATTTATTATCACAAAAGGCTTTGACATATTTTTGAAAAATTGAATATGTAAAATTGGGACTAGTTTTGATAATCTTAGAAAGAATACCTTCAAATTCTTTTTCAGTAGATTCAGACTTTGAAAAAAACTCCTCAAGTAATCTTTCCCTATCTGTAATTTCACTAATTGATAATGCTATCAGGATACCTTTTTTGGTCAAATGATAGTATGGAATTCCTATTTCTTGAAGTGCTTTTGGACCTCTTTTGAGAGGCAATCTTCCATCTTCTTCTGCTATTCCCAGAGGTAGTAAAATTTCATCAAGATCGCGAAATATCCCTGAATAGATGTTCTTCCATGTTTTTCCATCTTCTTCAGCAATTTTTCTAGAAATTCCACTTCTTGTTTTTTCTGCAGAATTAACTTTACTTCCAAGTATTGTGATGATTGCTCTTTGTCTATTTGCTTCTCCTGTTAAATTCCCATCTTTACCTTTGAAAGTATTAAAAATTGCCAATTTTGTGTTTGATTCTGTTTTCATTCGATCACCTTAACATAATTTCCTAATTCTATGTTACTATCTGAATATATTGAAATATAATAACTTACTTTTTTAATCGTTTTAAATGCTACAAGCCTTATATTAGTTCCAAATTCGATTAATTTAATGAATTCTAGAAACTACAAGTATGCTCTATTACTTGTAGCCGCAGTAT
>JAPYTM010000059.1 GCA_029941825.1 Candidatus Nitrosopumilus sp. | reverse complement strand
GCAATGACTGCTTTTGCAGCAACTGCACGTGCAATCTTTCCTCGTTGCCATCTAGGAGCAGCATGAACCATTGCATGTTGGAATAGTAATCCGTGTTTTGGTGGTTGAGATCCAGTCTTTAATGATCTAAACAATGCTTTTTCAGCACCTAGAACTTGTATTGTACTTGCAGGAAGTGATGCCATTCTTTTGAGACTTCCAGCTCTTCCTAAAATTCTTGCACCCACTGCAGTTCCAAGTATTGCTGAAGTATTAGGTGCAATTATTCGCATTTCAGTTTCTACATGTTCTTCTAATTTTTTACGTAAATCATGAAAATCTAAAATTTGTTTTGCAATTGATTGTACTATTGCCAAATTAACATCTGAAATATCTCCACCTCTACTTTTTGATGAAATTAAAGATAACATCTCTACTTTAGATTCTGGAAATCCTGCATCCTCAAAAATTTGCTTTGTTAATGATTCACGTTTTCCAGCCATTACAATTTGTGAATACCCGTTAATACTATCAATAATGTTGTCTAATTCTGGAAAATGTAATCCATACCATTCTCTTAATCTTGAACTTAATGCATTTGCAATCTTGTCAATTTCATCTAATGAATTAATTGCTTGAATAATGTGAAGATCTGGACTTGCTGATATTTCAGTAACTTTTGAAGATGATAATCCTAATGCAAACTCTCTGAGTTTTCCTAATGTATCTTGTAGGTTGCTAGCAAAACCTGAGTCAACGATTATTTGTGGTTTTTCTGATTGTATATGTTCCAATTCAGAATCCTCCATAATTTGACAATCAATGGAATTTTTTTTCAAAATTGCAAGTAATGATTCATCACTTACTGCAACACCTCTTTGAATTTTAAATAGATAATTTAGGAGCTCATTTAGCTTTGCTTCTTTATTTTTAATTGAAAGATACTCTTTAACATTATTTGAGAATGGAAATGCCTTTTCCAGTTTTTCACCATCAAAAACTGATATCCCCAATTCTGTTAAAATTACAGAATACATGAATAGTTGAATCTAAATCACCTTTAAAAAAGGTACTAGAATTACAAATCAACTGTTATATTCGAAACTAGAGTCATTAATCAAAGTGGAGCCTAACCTTGCAACTTCCATAGGTCCAATTCAATTAGATAGACCCGTAATGCTAGCATCAGGAATTTTGGGAATTTCATTAGATGTATTTAATCGACTATATCGTTCAGGAGCAGGTGCTGTTGTTACTAAATCCCTTAGTACTGAACCTTGGGATGGATATCCAAATCCAACTATTTTTGGTGTAAAAGGAGGTGGATGGATTAATGCTGTAGGTCTATCAAATCCTGGAGCTCCAAATTTTGCTAAAATGATTGAATCTAATCAAGATGTCCCAATAGTGGTGAGTTTGGTTGGGTCCATTCCTGAAGATTTTGAAATGATGATTAAACAATTTGAAAATTGTAAAGTCACAGCATATGAGCTAAATCTATCTTGTCCACATGTTGCTAAAGTTGGTTTAGAAGTAGGTGATGATCCAGAATTAGTAAAGAAAATTGTTAGCACTGTTAAAAATTCTACTAACATTCCTGTGATTGCTAAAGTTGGTTTAGGTACTACTAATTATCTAAACACTATACATACAGCAATAGACTCTGGAATTGATGCAATTACTGCAATCAATACTGTTCGTGCAATAGCAATTGATGTTGAAACAACACGACCAATTCTAAGTAACAAATTTGGTGGGTTATCTGGTACTCCGATAAAACCAATTGCATTAAGATGTGTTTATGAGATTTCTTCAAAATACGACATCCCAATTATTGGATGTGGTGGTATTTCTACTTGGGAAGATGCAGTAGAATTTTTCTTGGCAGGGGCTTCTGCAATTCAACTTGGTAGCGCTATTGGTGATAATTGGGTTGATGTCTTTGATGATATTAACAAAGGAATATCACAATACATGAAAAGAAAAAACTATTCTACAATAAAGGATATGGTGGGTCTTGCACATAAATCATAACCATCCGACAATTGTAACAATTGAAAAAGTAATTGATGAAACACCCACTGTTAGAACTTTAGTTTTTTCAGATGAAATAATGTCAACTGTCCTTCCTGGACAATTTGCAATGGTTTGGATTCCTGGAGTAAATGAATTACCTATGAGCATAATGATTTCAAAAGAATTTGGAAAGGCCGCATTTACTGTAAGAAAGCATGGACCTGCATCAACTGGTTTATTCAATATCAAAGTAGGAGAACAAATTGGAATTAGAGGTCCATATGGAAACTCTTTTGATATTAAAGAAGGAAAACTTTTGCTAGTTGGTGGAGGAACTGGTCTTGTTCCTATGATGCGATTACTAACTTTTGTAAAACCTACTGATGATGTTACTCTTCTAATTGGTGCAAAATCAAAAGATGAGGTCTTCTTTGAATCTTTGGCAAATGGTATTTTGGAAAATAACACTCACAAAGTGATTGTATCTACTGATGATGGTAGTTATGGTGAAAAAGGATTTGTCACTGATTTAGTTGAAAAATTAGTTAATGATACGCACTTTGATGCAGTGTATGTATGTGGACCTGAAATCATGATGTACAAAACTGTTCAATCTGCTAATACTAAAGGAATATTTGTTCAAGCTAGTCTTGAGCGAATGATGAAATGTGGAGTTGGAATCTGTGGTAGCTGTTGTGTTGGAGAGGATCTTGTTTGTAGAGATGGCACAATATTTGATGGACATCATCTTTCTCAAAATAAAGAATTTGGTCGTTTTCATAGAAACAAGGCTGGAATTTTAGAAAATTACTAAGTTTGGCTAGCAAGGTTTAAACTAAATCACAAAATCCTTTCCGTGAAGGATACATGGGAACACCAAAGATCGTTTTAACTGCTGATCGTACTTTAATGTCTCCATATCGAGGATTATCTTTAGCAACATTTTTTGGATGTGCACCAGCAATTGATCCTCACAGAGATCCCAAGAGCTTTTGGTATAAAATTCTAGGAAATCAAGTAACTCCAAAAATATTGTTTGATTTTATTTGTAATTGGTCTCCTGATGTTAATGGTGTGGCAAAATACGCTCCGTATGGATTAAGAAAATTAGAAGCTGGTTTGTTACGTGATGGTTTTGCACGAAGTGATGTAGTTGTTGCTCACCCAAACCATATTGAAAAATTCATTGGCCCTGAAACTGAAGTAATTGGAACTTATGAAATGGATCCTCTTGGAATGGGACCTGTAACTATGACATTCACTTATGGTAGAAAACAAATTTCTTATGATGAACTTTACAATGCTGAATTACATCGTAGAATTAAAGATGCAAAACTAAAAACTGGAAGTAAAGCTAAAGTTATTTCAGGTGCATCTGGAACTTGGCAATACAATTATGATCCTGCAAAAATTGAGGAATTTGGAATTTATGCTATATTGGAGGGTGAACTTGGAGGAATTGCACCTGAAATTGATGGACATGCAGGACGATTTTTTAACTATTTGATTAATGGTGACTTTGATAATATGGATCCTTTCCGAAAACGAAGTGACTTTAAAGTTAACATAAAGGAATTTGAAAGAGAAGGTAAAAAGATTCATGGACGATTTGTTAATTTTTGGGATAGACCTTCTTTAGAAGAAATCCCTGATATTGTTGAACCAAGTATGCATGGAATGGTTGAGGTAATGCGTGGATGTGGTAGAGGTTGTAAATTTTGTGATGTTACATTAAGATCATTGAGATACTATCCACCAGAAAAAGTTGTAAGAGAAATTGAAGTTAATATGAAAAAAGGCGGTGCAAAATCTGCATGGATTCACAGTGATGATATTTTTGTTTATGGAATGGATCCACGAACTGCAAAGGGAATGGAACCAAATAGAGAAGCACTAGAAGAACTATTCACTGCAATTATGGCCACTGGTGTTGAACACACAAATCCCACACATGGAACATTGGCCGGTGCAATAGCTGACGAAAAACTTCTTCCAAATCTCTCAAAAATCATAAAGGCCGGTCCTAGTAATTTGATTGGTGTCCAAGCTGGACTTGAGACTGGAAGTTTGCGATTAATTGGTAAATATGCTGATAGAAAACTTGCACCTTATGATCCATCTGAATGGCATTGGGTTGTTAAGGAAGGTGTAAAGGCAATGAATGAAAATTATTGGGTTCCTGCATTTACATTAATCATGGGTCTTGATAATGATGAAACTCCTGAAGATTCATGGGAAACTATTCGTTTACTTAGTGAGTTGGAACATGAACAACCAGATTCAATGTTTACTGCCACTGCATTAACATTTGTCCCAATTGGATTACTAGAACAATCTAAATTCTTTAACATTGGACAAGAAATGACTCCTGCACAATTAGGGGTACTTTACAAAACATGGCAACACAATTTCAAATATGCTATTCAAAAATTCATGACTAAGACTGGTTCCAAAGGTCCTCAAAGATATGCCTTCAATGCTCTTGCAAGATCTCTTGGCGGTGTTCCACTTGGTGCAATGGAAAAATATGCACGCAGGAAAAGCCCTGAACATGAAAGAGTTATTGAAATTATTAAAAACAAGTACTGGTAGTTATACAAATACATAAATTTACTAATTTGCACTAATCACCATGGCAACACACGGTTCACTTACTAAGGCAGGTAAGGTAAGAGGACAAACTCCTAAAGTTGAAGGACGAAAAATTGTAGGTGATAGTTCTAGTGTTGCAAACAAAAGTAATTTCAAAAAACGATTTGCTCTTGGAAGATATCCTGGACAAAATAAACCTGGACAACGAAGAAAGAGACGTTAGTCAAATTTTACTAAAATTTTTCATTTCACGATCATTTTCTAAAACAATACTCTTATAAAGTACTGGTACCGTACTATACGGTATGGTAGAAGATTTAAGATTAGATAGTTTAGCAGGAGTAGGTCCTGTAACTACAAGAAAATTATCCGATGCAGGCATCCACAACATTATGGATCTCATCGTTAGAGGACCAGTTGAAATTGCAGATATAACTGGAATGGAAAAAGATACTGCAGAAAAAATTGTCAATAAAGCCCGACAGCATTTAGTAGAAGGTGGTTTACTTTCAAAAGACTTTGTTAGCGCAAGTGAAATTTACAAGAGACGACAAAGTATTGGTAAGATTACAACTGGTACAAACTGTCTTGATACACTATTTGATGGTGGTATTGAAACTCAAGCCTTAACAGAAGTTTATGGAGAATTTGGTTGTGGTAAAACACAATTTGCTCACACAATGTCTGTAATGGTTCAAAAAACCAAAGAAGAAGGCGGTCTTGAAGGCAGTGTACTGTACATTGATACTGAAAATACTTTCAGACCTGAGAGGATTGTAACTATTGCAAAAGCTAATGGAATGGATCCAGATAAAATTCTAGATAATATCATTGTAGCTCGTGCATATAACAGTGCACACCAGACATTGATTCTAGAAGAATCTGGTGCAATAATTGATGAAAATAATGTAAAACTAATAGTTGTAGATTCTGCTGTTGGTTTGTTTCGTGCTGAATATCTTGGAAGAGGAACATTATCTGCAAGACAACAAAAACTAAATCATTTTGTTCATTTGTTGGTAAGAATTGCAGAAACTTATGATTGTGCTGCAATTGCAACAAATCAAGTCATGGCATCACCTGATGTGTTCTTTGGAGATCCAACACGTCCAGTTGGTGGAAATGTAGTTGCACATACAAGTACATACAGAATATACTTTAAGAAATCAGGCAAGAAACGAATTGCTAGAATGGTGGATAGTCCTCATCATCCTGAAGAGGAAGTAATCTTTGCTCTAGG
>JAPYTM010000058.1 GCA_029941825.1 Candidatus Nitrosopumilus sp. | reverse complement strand
TTCCAGAATCAATTGCTAATGCAATTTGAGTGCCAATTGCACCACACCCAAGCAAGCCTATTTTTTTCAATTAGTATTACTAAGAAAGTTCTATTAATTAATTCTAATTATAGGGAAACAAAAAAAAGAAGTTTGATGGATCAGTTTGGTCAATGCTCAGTATAACCTAAAGATTTTATTCAAACATACAAAGTATTGATGTGCTCAATTCTGTATACAAAGATGCCATCATTAATCGAGACAAGATGCTTTCAGTGCTCAAAGGTCCAAAGTTTGAGCAGATTTTGAATAAAGCTCGCAGTAATTGGGTAGGGTTTGAGCCTACAAAAGAAGAAGGAGTCACTGCAGGAATTGATTCGAGTTTCAATAACACAAAATTTCAAGGAATAGAACTGTGGGCAACTACAGCAGTTTCAATAAAATCAGACGGTGAGATTCTAATAGATTTACACAAATCAGGATTAGGGTCTGCAGATGATATTTCAAGTGTAGCAAGCAAAATGGAGATAGAGGCATGTGAGAAAACAGTTGAACAGGTTGATTTAGTATTGATGGATGGTTCACTGCATTCTCAGCTAATGACAAGGCAGGCAAATTTAGGTGCATCAATTGTAAGAATAATGAAAAAGAAAAATAATGTAATATTTATTGCAAAAACTTCAAACACAAAAAAGCAATTTGAAGATTTAGGTTCTCTAGCTGGAGATATTTTTTACTATAATCATGTAACTAATAATCCAGGATTTAGTAAAATTTTTGTAGAAAAAAGATATGGATCAGACAAAATCATCTCATCTACATTTGTCAGATTGAGTGATTCAACTCCAATAATCAAACTAGAATTTTTAGGGGAAGGGTATGGGGATAATGAAGTAAAATCTGCCATGAATAAATTATTCAAAACTAGTGTGGGCGGGTATCCTTATGCACTAAAGCTTGCACACAACAACTGTAAAATATCTGATAAAGAACTTGGGAAAATGGTTAGTTTGCTCGGATTAAGTAATGAGATCGGTTCACGGGAGGTATTAGGTTGAGTTTAGGTTTTGTAATTGGGGAATCAAAACCAACATCAGTTACAGCAATCACTTCAAGAGCGTTATCAGTAGGAGAATACATCAAAATAGAAACAGATGAAGGGGAAATTTTAGGGTTAGTTGAAAGATCATCCATATCAAGTGCGGCATTTACAGATGTAAGAAATTTTGATGAAGCTGTAGAAAGTACTGAAATTGCAGAACTCAACAAAAGAGACAAAACATTTACGGCACATATTGGAATTTTAGGATTTTTAGAGAATTTACGAAGAGGGAAATCAATAATCCCTGCAATTCCACCAATTCCAGGCACAGAAATCACACCACCAAGTAAACAAGACCTAGAAGAAATATTCAGTCCAAAAAATAAAGGATGGATAAAGATTGGGAATCTTTTACGAAATAAAACAGTAGATGTAAAAATAAATTTGGATAAAATTGTTTCAAGACATTTAGGAATTTTAGCAATGACGGGGATGGGGAAGAGTAATCTCGTATCACTAATTACAAAACAAATTTCCAAAATAAATGGAACTGTAATAATTTTTGATTATCATAATGATTACACCAATCTTAACATTCCAAAAATTAATGTAATTGATGCAAAAATTAATCCCAGATTACTTGATGCAGATCAATTATCAGACGTATTAGAAATTAGAGAAAGTGCGACAGTTCAACAACGAGTATTAAGAATGGCATTTACAGAAACTGTCAAAAAATCAAAAGAGTTTTGGAAAAAATTAGAAACAGAAGTAGCATATATTGTAGATTCAGAAGATAAAAAAATCAAGGAAATTAGATCATCAGCATATAGAGTTCAAGATATTGTTGAGGAATCTCAAAGAAGGTTTGAAGATATACTAGACCCAGATATGGGAGACCCAATAAGCTTCATAAAAGAAGGACGTGCAAATATCCTTAACATTTCAGAGTTGTCAGAAAAACAAGCAAATGTAGCTTTAGCATTTTATTTACAACAATTACTAAAAGATAGAAAAGATGCAAGTATTGCAAAACATGGAAAAAGTAAAAAAATTAGAAATTATAAATTTAATTCACCAATTTTTGTGATTATTGAGGAAGCTCATGTTTTCATTCCAAAAGATCATGATACTAGTGCAAAGTATTGGGCTGCAAAAATTGCAAGGGAAGGAAGGAAATTTGGATTAGGTCTTGGAATCGTATCTCAGAGACCAAGAAGTGTAGATCTTAATGTGCTTAGTCAGATGGGCTCTTTTGCCATTATGAAAATTATTCAAGAAGATGATCAGCGTCAAATAGCATCTGCAACAGAGTCTACTAGTCGTGAATTGATTGCTCAATTGACCTCACTTAACGTAGGGGATGCAGTCCTTGTAGGTCAATGGACAAATTTACCATCCATGGTACATGTTGAGGAAGTTAAAGAAAAAATAATGGGTTCTGATCAAAGTGCAGTAGATGCTTGGGCCAAAGCTGAAACTATGAAAGAAATTGCAGTAGAATCAACACAAGGGCTAATACGGGAAGATTTGTTATTAGATTAAATGTTATTCTCCCACATTTCAGATACCCATTTAGGATTAGTACAGTATGGTTCAGAAGAACGTGAACAAGATGTGTATGATTCATTTAATCAATCAATTGACACATCAATTAAAGACCATGTAGATTTTGTAATATTTGCAGGAGATATTTTTCACGTACCTAATCCAAATGGTACTGCAATTGTTCAGATGGGAAATGGATTAAAGAGGTTAAAACAAAACAATATCGATTCATTTTTTATTTTAGGGGAACATGACATTAGTAGAATCAGAACAACACCAATTCCATATGTGTATCACAATTTAAATTTCTCTAAATACATTGGTAATGGAAAACCATTTGAATACAAAGATGTGCTCATTGCAGGATTTAATAAAATTAGAAAACCAGAAATTCCTCAATACGAAGAAAAATTTTCAGCAATTGACAAAGCTGTACAAGAACATTCAGGACATAAAATTTTAGTGTTACATCAAGGAGTAACAGAGTTTAACAAATTTGCAGGGGAGATTCAATCAACTGACTTGCCAAAGAATTTTACATATTATGCAATGGGGCATCTTCATGACAAAGATATTAAACAGTTTAATCACCTAAATGGACCAATTGTTTATCCTGGTTCAATTGAATCAACTACAAGTGAAGGAATCAAAGAGGCACACAAAGGATTTTTTGAAGTTGATATTTCAGGGAATGAAGCTAACACAAATTGGATTGAATTAGAAACAAGACCACAGTTTTCATTTAAAACAGATTATGAAGAATTATCAAAAACAATAGATACGGTTTCTCAAAAAATTGTAGATTCAAGAAAAAAACCAATAGTTGAAGTAAAGATTCAAGGCGAAAAGATAGAAATCGACCACATTCAAGCACAAATTGCACGGCTAAATTCGCTAGTTCTTAGATGTTTTTGGAGAATAAGCACAAAACAAGTTTCGGATTCATCAGTATTTTTGAACAGACCAAATGTGATTGATGATGAAATGTTTAGACTCTCAGTTGATGCGTTAGGATCAGAAGAATCTGCAAAATTTGCAATTAAAGAATTACTTCCAATTCTAGTATCAGGTGAAATCAAAGAAGCATCTCAAATAATTTATGAAAATTTTGAAAAATTCAAAAAGGAGAAAAAATAATGATAACATCAATAGAATTAGGAGACTTTTTATCACATTCAAATACAAAACTAGAATTTCAAAATGGTGTTACAGTTTTTGTAGGAGATAACGGGGCAGGAAAATCAAGTATCATTGATGCAATAACATTTTCATTATTTGGTCAGCATACAAGAAAATCAAATAAGGGGTTAATAAAACGGGGTTCTAATCAAGGGTTTGCAAAAATTGGGTTTTTAATTAATGATAAACAGTTTGAAGCAGTAAGAAAAATAGATAATAAGGGGACATTATCTGCAACATTTTCAGAAATTACCAGTGATGGCAAAATAGAGATTGCAGCTGGTGAGAGAAAACAATTTGGAGAATCAATGACTAGAGAAGTTGAAAAAACAATTGGGCTTAATTTTGAAAAATTAAAAATAGCATCAATTGTGCAACAAGGGGAATTAAATGCAATAATTAATGCAAAACCCAAAGAATTCAAAGAATTACTTAATGCAATTATTGGAATTGACAAATTAGATGTTGCGTCAGAATCAATGAAAACAGTAAACAAAGAATTTCGTGAAAAAATTAAAGAAAAAATTGGATTTGATGATACACATTTAGAAATTCTTGCACTGGATTTAGAAAAACATGAAAATGATATTCAACAAGCAAAACCTGAGAAAATTAATCTAGAATCAAAACAAGAAAAATTAAAAAATGAAGTTAAGGAATTAAGGAAAAAAATAGAAACAGATTCCCCAAAAATTGATAAAATTAATCAATTAGAGCAAAGAAAAAAAGAGATCATCAATTATGCAAAAGAGGCAATTCACGATATTCAACGTCAAATTAGTGAAAATGAGCGTAAAATTAATGACTGTGATGGCTGTTTTGAGCAAACAATTCAAAAAAGTGATTTAGAATCAAAAATAAAAAAGGTAGAGATAGCAATTGATGATACTTTAAAGAAAATTCAAGAGATGATAGGTCAAACGGCATCATTAAAAGAAAAACAATTGCTAGCATCAAAACTTCAACTAAAAGATAACAAATGCCCAGTGTGTGATTCAAATGTTGAAAAACTAAATCCGTTATTTCAAGAAGAACATCTCAAGCAAAAAATGATTCATTTGCAAGAAGAAATAATTTCAAAAGAAAAAGAAAAAGTGATGTATAATCAAAAAAGAAAAGAGTTTTCAGAAAAATTACAGCGTTCAAGAGATGCTGAAGCCACACTTCGAGCACATTCAATTAACAACAAAGAAGAATTAATGAAAATTCAAGAGGATGTAAAAATTAAAAAACAAAATATTCCAAACATTGGCGCAAGTTTGATTGAAATTTCACAAATAGATTCACATGCAAAAATGATTTTTGAAAATATTACAAAATTGGAATTAGAAACTAAAGGATTTGATGAACAAGAATTCTCAAATCTTAAAAAAGTAGTAAATGAAAAACAAATGAATTTATCTCAAATGGATCAACAAATAGGAGCTATTTTAGAAAAAATTGCTAAAGGTGAACAACAAGTTAAATTAATTCAAAGTGCAATTTCTGAATTAAAAATAGTAAAAGAGTATGTTGGAGATCTTAATGAAATTCAAAGTAATGTTTTCAGCAGAGATGGTCCTGTGGCTACAAGTCTAAGATCATGGGCACTAAACACAATATCTGCAAAAGCTTCTGAATATCTATCTTTACTTAATACAAAAATTCAGAGAATTTCATTATCAGAAAAAACAAGAGATATCTCAATCACATGTTATTCAAAAAGCGAAGTATTGGATTTAGAATCACTTAGTGGAGGAGAAAAAGTCAGTGTTGCATTAGCCTTACGATTAGGCATGGCAAGTCTGTTAGGAGCATCAAATCTTAATTTAATGATTCTTGATGAACCAACAACTCATCTTGATGCAGAAAGGAAGAAATCTCTAGTAGGAGTACTGTCACAATTATCCAATATATCAAATTCAGAATCACCGATGCAATTTCTAATAATTACACATGATGAAGAAATTTTTGAAGATTCAACTGTAGAACAAATTTACAAGTTTGAATCATCAGAAGAAGGAAGTAAAGTTATTGCAATTTAATTGACATTAATAATTCCAGTCATCCAAGGATGAACCATACAAAAGTAATCATAAGTTCCTGCTTCATCAA
>JAPYTM010000057.1 GCA_029941825.1 Candidatus Nitrosopumilus sp. | reverse complement strand
AGTACATGTGATTCTGCCTCATCAAAAAATTTGTTCTCTTTGTTTAGATGATCATGAAGATATATTGAGTATGTTCTCAAATACCGCGCTACAGGTTCTCTTGCATCTTCACCTTTTTCCCATCTACGTAAATGATTTGAAATTTGTCTTGCTATATTTCTCCCAAATTCATGTTCAATCATGAATTTACGAATTTCTTCTTTTAACGAATCATAACTTGCAACACATGGAAAATATGAATTTTCTTCTCGGGAATGATGAATTGCATCTACAAATTCAGATATTACAATTGTAATTTTTTTTATGTCTAAAAATGGTACGTCTGTACCTTTGTATAATTCCTCAGCACATTTTGAAACTATTTTTTCTAGACGTCTAACTTGATCGTGGTCTGCACGAAGTTGATTAGTTGCACTCATTATGATTTAACCTACTTTACTTATCAAGTAATAATAAATTAAAAGTTTTATGGGTTGATTTTTTTTTGTGTTATAGATAAAGGATATATCCAAATTAACCTAAAGTACGCATAGTAAATGCATTATTAATTATAGTAGGAAAAGAATAACAATGAAATACTAAAACATTCAATAATTTATCATGGTAAGTGTTTTCATAATTCCTATATTTATTGTCATAATTGTAGGTTTGTCAGGATATCTTGTGTATAGATTAGTCATGCATGATTTATTGTGTAAAAGATCTGTCAATAAAACACTTCAAAAATACAATATTAAAAAAACTCCAGCCCAAATTATTGAAGAGTATTACAATAACAAAGGAGAGCAAATATCAACTAAAGAAATCCAAAAAATGGAAAAAAATTACAGACAACACGAACCTGATCAGTTTCTTGCAATGTATGACGCAACTAGAGACAAATCAAAGACTGAAAAATAGTTTTATAATTTAATTAAATTACTGAGTTGGTATTGCTATGAATGGTGTTCCACCTTCACCAACTACCAACGGTAATTTCCCATCCCATTGTTGTGTCTTTAACCATTCTAGATAGTGTGGATTGTTTGAAAGTGCGTTATTGATGATTCTAATTGCTTCGGCTTCTCCACTTGCTTCAGCAATGTTTGCTTGAGCAATACCTATTGCTTGTGCTTCGTGTTGTCTTGCCTCGACTTCAATTCTTTTCAAATCATTTTCTGCTTTGAATGCCTTTTGCTCTGCCTCTACTTTAGATTCGATGGCTTGAGCAAATAGTGCTGAAAACTGAAAGTCAGTAATTGATACGATTTCAGTTTGAATATTAAAATCACTTAAACGTGCGCTAATCTGTTCTGTAATGTCTGCCTTTACTTGAGGTCTTTTTGTGATTAATTCTTCTGCATTATAGTTTGCAGTAACTTGTTTTACAACTTCTTCTACAGTTGGTGAAATTACTCTACTTTCATAATCTAATCCTACTTCTTTATACAAATAGTGAACTCTTTCAGGTTGAGGATTATAGTTGACTGTAATTTCAGTTGATACTGTCTGAAGGTCTTGTGATGCTGCAGATGTTGCTTTTATAAATTTCAAAGTTCTTACTTCCAACTGGATAACAGAGTCTGCAAATGGTGTTACAAAGTGTAATCCCTCAGCTAATGGGGCATTTTGTAAATTAACTGCATTCCAATTTAATAGAACACCCCTATTTCCTGCATCTACAATTTGTACAGAAGAACCTGCAACTACACCAATTACAATAAGAAGAATAATTCCGATTAAAACCAATTTAATAGTACTTGGGTTCACATTCACGCTAGGATTTTGATACTTTGACAATTACGAATCGTATGGATTTCCCATTATTATACCAATCATTACGAAAATTATGCTTAGATATAGAAAGAATAACTTAACAAATTTATCTGGCCATACATGGGATAAATTAATGGCAGTTGGGGATTTTTCATGGATTTATCTGATCATTTTTTTGGCAGTTCCATTAGCTAGAATTCTTCCAAGGGTAATAGCTAAAATAAAAAAAGGAGAGACACCATTTCAAAGAGTTCAAAAAAGTAATCCATTTCAGACAACTGAAGAGAGTAATCCATTTCAGACAGTTCAAGAAAAACAATCTCAACCAAGTTTTGATGAATTCCCAAACAGACCTCAGGAGGAATTTTCTGAGCCTAAAACAAACAAAATGCGTGTTTTAGGAGAAATAAACAAGAGGTTAATCACATTTGAAAATATTCAAAGAAATACAAGAATAGACAACAAAGAACTAGATTCAATATTAGATGATTTAGAAAAAGATGGTTTGTTAAAAGTGATCAAGAAACAAGGTTTAACAGGAGTCAAAATTGAACTTCACCCCACCGATAAAGGGGTTAAGGAATATTATTCTTAAAATTTATAAAATTAAATCAAGTTACACCAAAATCCAGTAAATTCATCAATGGATACAATATGTCTTCAAGAAATTCCATATGTTCCAGGTTTTCTCGTTAATCATAATATTTGTGGACTAGTGAAATGAATAATTAGAAAAAAGATTTAATCGTACAACATCAAGTCTTTTTCTTCAAGTAGACTATGAAGATTATGCACTGAACGATACACGTCTTTTTCAGTTTTACCTCCAGTACATACCAATTTACCTGATGCAAATATCAAAATGACCGTTTTTGGATCAAGCATTCTATGAATAACACCAGGAAATTGTTCAGGTTCATACATGCTTCGAGGTAATGTTCGCGCAGCTTTTTCAAGGTGAACTTTTCCACCTAGATTAATTGATGATACGATATTTTGAACTGTGGTAACTGCATTTTTTTTAATTTTAATTTTACCTTTTCTTAATTCATCAACTACCAAATTTACTGCCTTTACTGCAAGTGCTTCGGATTTAGAGCCAGTACATACCATTTTTCCAGTACTGAAAAGCAATGTTGAAGTTTTAGGACTTTTAAGACGAAATACTGCACCAGGAAATTGTTCAGGGTTATACTCTACAAGAGGGAATTTTTTTTGAATATCAATCAAATCTAATTTTTGATCAAGTACAGCAGAAGCTACAACATTTACAATTTCTATCATTGGTTTTGTAAGAGGCACGAAAAACAAATTGAACCAGCCCCCATTTAAATAAAATTAAATGGGTTTTCAGAGACAATTTAGAGTTCAATTGGAAAAATAGTTTTAACTGTACAATATTTACAAAAATCATGGGTTTGTTTTCACGTAAAAAAGAGATAATCATAGGGAATGTTTGTCCAAAATGCAATATGGAGTTTTCAGATTCTCAAAGAACATTACGTCATATTGAAAAAGCCCACAAACCTAAAAAGAAATTCAACTGTGATTCATGCGGATTTAACAATTAATTGCATATTTTAATTTGGTAATTTTATTAAATACAAAGAATTCGTAAATGTACAACATGGGAAATAAGGATAAAATTAACAAAATTTCAGGTATTGCAGCTATCATCATGTTTGTAATTGTGATATATGGCGATATTGCAGAAGGGGATTCATTATTAGGATTTCCAAATATCATGTTGTTATATCTTCTAATGCCGCTAGGTCTAGTGTGGTTTGGTACAAGAAAAAATGGATGTGGGAGTTGTAATCAAACATGTTCAGTTTCAGAAACAAAAGATAAAGATATCAAAAAATAGATTTGTCAAGTATTTTAAATAATTAAAAAAATATTTAATTCTGTGAAAAAATTTTAGACATACAAACAGAAGGTAATGTCATTAAAAATATGGCATCCCCATGATACAAAATATCAAGGTAATGTTAAATGTAGTATTTCATGATTTGATGCAAAATGGGGGAATTTACAGAATTTACTGAAGCACTATTTGGGCAACTATCAGTTGAGATTGATGAGGAAAAAGAGATTGTAGAATTAGCAGTAAAAGCCAATGATGAGATTGCAGAAAAAGTTCAATTCAAAAAACTGGAAGAAATTGCCAAAGAGGTTTTTCCAATATTCAAAGATAAAGTAGAAGAATTTCTAGGCATTAAAGTTTCAAATAATATTCAATTAGAGTTTCCAGAATTAGAAGAATTAAAGAAATTGAAAGGAAGTAAGGTATTTGCAGATAAAGATACAAAAGAATTTGTTACAGAGTTATTTACCGCAGTTGCAAAAGAAGATAGAAATAAAATTGCAGAATTAATGAAAGAAGATACTGCCAAATATTTAGTATATTCAACATATGCCATACAGTATATTTCTAAAATTACAACAACATATGGGGATTATCTTGATAATGTAATTTATTTGAACAAATTCATTTTGTCAAGATATCCACAAATAATTCTCCACAAACAAGGTGAACCATATGAATCAAAATTTGAAAATGTAAATTCAGGATATTTGGGTGCAGTAAAAATGACAGTATTAGAAGAATTGATTCATTCTGTACAAGGGGATTTACAACAAATTAACAAAAGTGCTGCAATAGAAGTTAATAGAATCAACGAAGAGTTAGCAAATATAATTTTATCACTAGATTCTGAAACTATCAACAAGCTTTCAGAATATTGTCAATTACAAGCAGTGCCAGATGATTTTCCATTTGCAAAAAAAGCAAATTTATTTTTCTTTTTGAATCCAGATCATTTCTTAATTGAACAGATTGGACCAGATGTTATGACATTTACACATGTAGAAATAGATCCAAAGATAGGAGAATCAATTCCACAACTTTTAGACATTTACAAGAGATGGCTTGTTCCAATTCAGCAACACCATGCAGCATTTACTGCAATGGAGGGAATGGCAGGGTTTGCAATTGAAAATATTTTAAAAGATGATCAAGATTTCCAAAATTATCTTGCTACGTTTATGGGGACAGATTTCTCATCATATCAGGTCAGAAAAAGTATGGGAAAAGATTTTGCTAAAACAGTATATGAAAAATTAGGTAAAGACACATTCAAAAAAATGATTGAAATTCCTCCAAATACTAGAGAATTAAAAGATCCTCAACTATATCTCAAAAAATTGAGTCAGTAATAATTGGAAGAAAAATTTGACCCATTTGTTGCAGAGTGGTTTTCATGTGTAAAAAATCCTAATCTTAATCTCGTTGAAAAATGTCTAAAATTTGCTCAGATTTTAGAATATCCAGATCTAAATGTAGATGAATATATTCAAAAAATTGAGGAAATAGGAAAAACTCTAAAAGAATCAATTAGCGATGTCAAGAATCCAACATATCTAATTTCAATATTAAATGAACATCTCTTTGAAAATTTAGGTTTTAGTGGAGATGATAGTGATTATTTTGATCCAAAAAATAATTTTCTAAATAAAGTGATTGACAAAAAATCAGGGTTACCTATTACTATTTCAATTCTTTATGTAGAGATTGCAAAGTTTATCGGGTTAGATCTTAAAATTGTGGGATTCCCAAGTCATGTACTGGTAAAATATAATGAAGAAATGATTTTGGATCCATTTTATGATGGACGCCTATTAGATGTAGATGACTTGCAAGATATTTTAGATAATAATTTTGATGAACAGTTAAAATTTCAACCAGATTTTCTAAATGAAATAGAATCTGAACAAATTCTTGTGAGATTAGCTCGTAATTTAAAAAATTCCTATGTACAATCATTTGTTTATGACAAAGCACTTCGATGTGTTAACATGGTTTTATCTATTGAACCAGAATCTCCTGAAGATATAAGAGATAAAGGAATTTTAGAAGAAAGATTACTAAATTCTGAAAGTGCGTTAAAATATTTGAATAAATATTTAGAAATTAATCCAAATGCAGAAGATGTAGATTTTATTTTGGAATTGATTAGAAGTATAAAGACAAAAAATTAATCAATAATAGAATCTATATCTTGACCTTTTTTGACCATTGATATTTCATGACGAGCAA
>JAPYTM010000056.1 GCA_029941825.1 Candidatus Nitrosopumilus sp. | reverse complement strand
GAAAAATTAATTTCAGAATTGGAACTCATTGTGTCATTATTTTAATTTAAAATCTAAGATTTATGTTATCTCATTGTAAAAAAATCTAGAAAAAATCAGACAAGGTTTTTTGTCTAATTAATGTTAAAATATCTCCATGAGAAAGCCATTCAGATTTACTAATACTCATTTTTTTAGATGCCAAAAGTAAAGCTTGATCAAAATTCTCAGAGATCATAGGTACTTGTTTCATTGCTTCACGAATTCCTTCACGAACCTGCCAAACACCTACAGGAATGGAATATTCGGGACGAATTTCTCTTAAAATAATTACACCAGCTTGAATTTGCTTTTTGCTCAAATATTCTAAAACACCTAATTTGGCTGCAAAATAAGCACCTGCTATTGCAGGAGGGTGATCAATTCCACGAGCATTCTCAAAATCAGAACCAAACCCAAGAATTCCATTTGAATACCAAGCTTCAATCATCTCATATATCCATCTATGAGGAAATAAAACAACAGAGAAAATATTTCCTAAATGCTCATATGAAAATACTTTACATGAATCAATCAAAGAATAATCTAAAATTTCAGTTACAAGCGATTTAGAAATTATATCATCTGTTGCAGTAATGCTCCATTTAGTAGGGACTAGTTTTCTTTTTTGTCCCAACATTCCAATACTAAAACATTTTTGAATTTTTGAGATTTCAATTCCAGAATTATATAAATTCAATACAGCATCTTGTGCTTTCAAATCTTTGTCATAGAATATTTTTTCAATTGGTTTTACAGAAGTACTTGCAGAAAATTTTGCAGATTTTATCTCACCGATGGGTCCAAAGGGTGCACTTTCACCATCAAGTGAAATATTTGATGAAACAGATTTTTGAAATATTAAATCTAAATCAGTTGGCTTTGAGGACATTGTAATGTCTTGAAGATTTTCAATGTAACGTCCTTCTGTTTGATTAATGGGAATTTTTTGTATTCCACGAACTAAATTCAATCTAAAATTAACAATTTCTTCTAAAGATTTTCCTTTCCATTTTTCAGGACTGTCAAGTAAACTTGTATCACCATGTATTGGTGGAACCATTGGGCCAACAAAGACTTTGGGATAATTGTAAGAGCCAACAAAGACTGATGGTGGACTAGTGCCACTAATAGAATCAGATGAAAATAAATTACTATATTTTGAAAGGGATTCATGCCATTTTGCTAAAATTGAATTTCTAATATCTTGAGAATCAGACACCATCAAAATTTGTGCCTAAATTAAGCCTATTAACTTGCCTAATAGAAAACATTGAAGAAAGATCAGCTAATGAGATTTAAATCACAATTCAATACAAGACAAAATAATTGAAAAAAATTGTTTCATTTTTACCAAGTGCAACAGAGTTAATTTATGCATTAGATGCACAAGATATGCTCTTAGGTGTAACTCACGAATGTGTATATCCGAAAGAGGCAAAATTCAAACCTAAAGTTATTGATACAATAGTGGATTCAGAAAAATTAAACAGTAAACAAATTGATGACGTCATTTGTAAATTAATTAATGACGGAAAAGATATTTTTATTTTAAATAAAGAAAACATCAAAAAAGCAAATCCAAATCTTATCGTTTCACAAAATACATGTGAAGTGTGTGCAGCACATACAAATCAAGTACAACAAGTAATAGAAATGTTAGAAATAAAACCTGAAATTTATTCAATGGATCCGCATAACATTAAAGAAATACTTGCAGGTATTATAGAATTTTCAAAAATCATAAATGTTGAAGAAAAAGGAAAAAATCTAAAAAAAGAGTTAGAGAAACGGATTGAAAAAATAAAAAGTAAAAAAATAAACAATACACCAAAAATTGTAGCAATCGAATGGGTTAATCCTTTTTTCACAGCAGGTCATTGGGTTCCAGAAATGATAGAAATTTCAGGAGGAGTAAATTTAATCAGTAAAACAGGGGAGCATTCACGAAAAATGACAATACATGAAATAGAAGACGTACAACCAGAAATCATAATTTTAATGCCTTGTGGGTTTGATGTAAAAAGAACAAAAATTGAATATGAAAAATTCTTGAAAAATGATAAAGAGTGGAATAAATTACAAGCAGTAAAGGAAAATAATGTGTTTGCAGTAGATGCAAATTCATTTTTCAGCAAGCCAAGTATTAGAACAATTGATGGAATAGAGATTCTAGCAAAAATCATACATCCAGAAATATTTTCAAACATATCAATACCAGAAAATTCTTACGTTAAACTAGGCTCAAATTATTAAATTATAGTTATTTTTCTTCTCTAGACTGATGTTGTTTTTTTACTGCGCTGACTAAAGATACAACATCCCTATCCCTTAACTGATAATCTACAGGTAATCTCAAATTGTATCTCAAATCTTTACCATAAAGAAGACCCTTAGTCAAGTCAGAATGAATTTCTTTTGCAAGATCATTAATTGTAGCTCCATCTTTTAATAAAAATAAATCAGGTAATATTTGTCCCTTTTTATCAGCAAGTTTTACATCATCAGCAACAGGGTAAATAGAATTCATTTTTAGTAATTTAAAAACAGCCACATTAATTGCAAACTGAACACCTGTTCGCATATACTCCCCCATAATTCCTTGTTTGATAAAATCTAATGCACGTATTTGTTTTTCATTTAGTTTATCTGATTCAATAATTTCAAATTGTTCAGAGCCAGGAGAATATTTTATCAATCCTTTTTGTTCTGCACGTCTAAGACTAAACTCACTATCACCGCTAACAGGAATTACTATTGAATCATTATATCGTTCTCGTAACCTAGCAAAATTTTTGTCTGCACCTTCAACATCAATTTTGTTTGCAACAATAAGTGTAGGTTTTGAAATTTTTCTTAGATATGATGCAAGTTTTTTACTATCTGCCATATCAAAATCATCAAAATTTTTTTCTTCAAGTTTAGTTGCCAAAAGAGTTTCTTTAACATGTATTTTATTGACACCAATGCCACGATATAGATCAGTGATAGTATCTATTACATCTGATCCATTTTTGATTAATTTTGATACTTTGTCTCTATTTCCTTCTAAAATTTTCTGATACCACATGGTTAATTCTTCTTCAATATCTGCAAAATCAGAAACAGGATCACCAGTTCCAACTTTAGTAATTTTTCCAGTGGAATCAATACCACCAGATGCATCAACAACATGAAGTAATGCATCAGATTGTGCTGCAATAGACAAAAATTGATTCCCAAGGCCTTTTCCTTTCCAGGCGTCTTTTATCAATCCAGGTAAATCAATTAATTCAATTGGAATGTATCGCCACCCATCTATACATTTTGAATTATTCGGATTGTCTTGTATTTTAAATTCAGGATGAACACAAAGTGTGATTGCATGTGCTACTCCAGATACAGGTGTTTTAGTTGTAAACGGATATGATGAAATTTCTTCAGAAGATAACGTTGCAGAATTAAAAAATGTAGTTTTTCCAGTATTAGTTTTACCAATTAATCCAAGTTTGATTGGCATAAGATAATTACTAGTTCAGAATATTTATCTCTGCCTAGAAATCAGAAGGGTTTTTAGTTTTAATTTTTTCAAGTGATTGAGTTAGTTTTTGTAGTGCCCAATCAATATCAGATAAATCCTCAGCAGTTAAAGAATCTCGCCATTTATCTAAAATACTATTAGTAATTTCTGAAGAATTATACAATAAATCCCAATAAGGATGATGTTCAGCTGTAGCATATGCAAGTTCAGTTACATCATTAAGACCATTTTTTGCTCTTGCTAAAGATGTGATTTTTTCTCCAAAGATTTTGATAATGTCATTGTCTAGATCTTTTTCAATTTTTAGAGGAATATTTTGTTGTTCATATTTTTTTATGAATTCAAGTAGGTCATGGTAAAAATTTTCAAATGTTGTCATGTCAATACAATCTCTTATGTTCTGCTAACATACATCGGTTAAAAACAACCATAATCCCTTCTTTTCTTGCTAATTCTTCTGCTTCAAAATTATGTATTCCTTCTTGCAGCCAAATAACTTTGGGTTTTTTTTGTATAGCTTCTTTAACAAATTGTAAAACTTGTTCTGAAGGTCTAAAAATATCTATAATTTCAATTTCTTCATCTATTTCTGAAATAGAATCATAGCATGTTTTATCTAAAATTTTGTTAGTTGTTGGGTTTACAGGGATAATGTCAAATCCATTATCAATAAGGTATTTGGGCACATAATGAGCAGCTTTTGAAGGGTTTTTAGACATCCCGATAACTGCAACTTTTTTCAGTGTAAGAATTTGATGAATTTCTTCATCAGTATGATCATCGTGTTCCATAAATGGTTCAAAAAGATATAGAATATAATTTTTAAAAATATACATAAACAAAGAATTTTTAATCATAATTAAAATAAAATATTATGAATTTAGAACCAAAAACAGTCATAATACTAGGAGCAATAAAGCATGGAATTAACAAATTTGAAAGAATTAAAAAAATTACGCAGATTAAAGATAAAGAATTGAATGAGACGTTAGAAAAATTGGAAAACAATGAACTCATTCAGGTTATAGAAAAGAAAGGGTTGTTTGGAAATAAAATTGAAATTAATGTTACAGATAGGGGATCAAAGAAGGTTGATGAACAAATTCATGAATTGCAAACAAAATGGAATCAAATGTCAATATTGTACAAAACAAAAGATAAAGAAGAATTAAAGCAATGTATGGATGATAACAAATCATTCTTTCCTACAATGATATTTTTTGGGGTTATGGATATGATGATGTTTAGTATGATGTTCAGTATGATTGGGATGGCAATGTCAAATTATGTCCCAATAGAAAACATACCAGAGGGGGGGAATAATGGTATCTTAGATACAGGTGAAGGAGGATGGGATTTTGATGTATAGTGGTCTAGTGAGTATTTTATACTCGAAATAAAAATAAACTGTAATTGATTTACAACTCTTTTGATAGCCCAGGATTAGTAAAGGTACTCAGATTTTTACAAACGCACAATACAGAGTATCTATCAGGTCAGGATTTGAGTGATGTTTTAAGGATTAGTAGAGTTGCAGTATGGAAACATATTAAAAAAATTCAAGAGTTGGGATACATTGTAGAGTCAAAACAGAAATTAGGCTATAAATTAATTTCAAACTCAACCACACTCTTACCATGGGAAATAACTACCGAATTAAAAACAAAAAGTATTGGACAACGAGCATATTTTTTTGATTCAATAGATTCAACACAAAATCAAGCACTGAAAATGGCAAATAATCATGAAAATGATGGAACCATAATAGTTGCAGGAAAACAAACAGATGGGAAAGGACGGTCAGGTAGAAGATGGGAATCACCCAAAGGGGGAATTTGGTTTTCAATAATTTTACAACCAAAATTTGATATTTCGATTACCACTTTATTTCCAATTGCATCATCTTTAGCATTATCAATTGCAATAGAAAAAATATTTAAAATATCTCCAGAATTAAAATGGCCAAATGACTTAACCATTAAAGGTAAAAAACTTGCAGGGATGCTTGTTGATGTATCACTAGAATCAAATAAAATTGAAAGTTTAGTTTTAGGGGTTGGAATAAATTTTGATGTTGATGTTAAAAAAATTGAAAAGATAATGAAGGATACACCAAATTTTTATGGTGTAGTGTCACTTAATGAACAAAAAAATAAAATTAAACCAGTTCAATTGGTTCAAACATTTTTGGTAGAATTAGAAAAAATTTATGAGTTATTAAACATGAAACAAATAAAAAAAATAATTTCAGAATGGACAAAAAGATCATCCACGATAGAAAAAAATATTGAAATAAATACAATTAATGGAAAAATAAAAGGAAGAGCAATCAGAATTGATGAAGATGGGGCATTAGTGATATTAGAAAATAAGAAAACCCACAGGGTGATTGCAGGAGACATCACCCATGTATCAAAATAAATTATTTTTTTGACTTTGATTTTAGTTTAGATTTT